>CAZMLP010000801.1:0-10489 GCA_964566745.1 uncultured Verrucomicrobiota bacterium
AATCACGAGAAGCTCACCTATTACCACAACGGCATCCAGCGCCGCCTGAGGGACGTGCATGGCGAGGTGGTGACGGGGTTGCTGGCTTAACAGCCCTCTAAAAACCTGTATACCGCTGTTTCGCCCAAAACAAAGCGGCGCCACGCGACCACGCTCTCCTCTTCAACCCAAGATTCTCTCGCACCCAGGAAAAGCACCCCGTCTCAAGCCGGTTTTATGATCTCGCCCACGACCCGGGCGGGTTTGTTGTCGGTCAGCCGTTGCTCCAATCCATTGTAAAAATAGACCAACTCGCTGTGGTCGAGGCCAAACAGGCTCAGAATCGTCGCGTGATAATCATGCGGGCTGACCGGGTGGATCACCGCCTTGTGGCCAAACTCGTCCGTCTCGCCATAGGTCATGCCGCCCTTGATTCCTCCGCCCGCCAGCCAGGTGCTAAACCCTTGCCCGTTGTGGTCGCGCCCCGCCTTGTCAGCCGCGCCGTGATTCTCCGTCACCGGCAGGCGTCCAATCTCCCCGCCCCAATGGACAATCGTGGTGTCGAGCAACCCGCGCGCCTTGAGATCTTTCACCAGCGCCGCCGAGGGTTGGTCGGTTCGCTTGCAACAGTCCGCCAGCCCCGACTTGATGCTCTCGTGGTTGTCCCAAATCTGACCGTTGATGAACAGTTGCACGAACCGCACGCCGCGCTCGACCAAACGGCGCGCGATCAAGCAACGCGTTCCGTAGTCGCGCGTCACCTCGTTGTCCAGGCCATACAATTTCCTGGTCGCCTCGGATTCACCGGAAAGGTCCAGCGCCTCTTTCGCGGCGGTCTGCATGCGCGCGGCCAGCTCGTAACTCGCGATGCGCGCCTCCAAATCGGATTCGCCCGGGTGCCGCGCCAAATGGTCGCGATTCAATTCCGCGAGGAACGCCAGGTTTTGCTCTTGCAACGCCCCCTTGAGCAACGGCGGCGGATCGAGATTCGCGATGCGCGGCTCGGTCGGACGCGCCACGGTTCCCTGAAAGAGCGGCGGCATCCAGCCGTTCGACCAGTTGCGCACGCCATCCACCGGCAACCCTTTTGGATCGGTGAGCACCACGTACGCCGGCAAATCCTGGCTGAGTGTCCCCAGCCCGTAAGTCACCCACGAGCCGAGCACGGGCCGCCCCGGTTGCGCCTTGCCGGTTTGCATCGACCAGATCGACGGCTCGTGGCCGTTGATGTCCGTGTGCATCGAGCGGATCAGGCAGACGTCATCGACAATCTCCGCAAAATGCGGAAGCAACTCGGACACCTCGATGCCGCTTTGCCCGCGCTTCTGGAATTTCCACGGGCTGCCGAAGAGCTTCTTGCTCGCGCGATCCACGAAACTGTAGGTGATCTGCCCCTGGTAATCCTCGCCGCTCCGCCTGCTCAATTCCGGCTTTGGATCGAACAAATCCACATGGCTCGGCCCGCCATGCATGAACAGCGAGATCATCGCCTTCGCCCGCGCCGGACGCGGCGGCGTCTTCGGCTTCAAATCGAAGCTCTGCGCGGCGCGCGGTTTGCCGGGCGGGGTGGCCAGCAACCGCTCCCGTTGCAGCATCCACGCCAGCGCCACACTGCCCACGCCCATGGCATTGCGCGCCAGAAACTGGCGCCGGGTAAGAAAATGGGCTTCAAAAGAGTTCACGGCGTGACTTCCTTCATAGCCGCTCACATCTCCTTTCGCAATCACGAATCCCAAGGCAAACGCGTCAAAAAAGCATCTCTCACTTTGGCCAGGACGCGCCCGAGCTGGCGGCAAAACAAAGAATTGACTTTCCGGCACTTTTGCACAAAAAATGTGGAAGGTAATAGAGGTTCATAAAGCATCGCTGTTTCGAGATTTTTCGGACCAACCTTTGCGTGGGGAGGAAATCCAATGCCGATGGAGAATGGCGCCTTGAGCACGGGGAGTCGCGACGAGGCCGCGCTATGGGATTTGCTCGAGGGCCGGTCTTGTGGGGAGCCTGGGGCAGAGGAACGGTTTGTGGCCTGGTTGACCAACCACGTTTCGCGAATCGTCAGATCCAACATTGACGATAGCCATTGGGCGGCGGACGCGGTTCAGGAGATTGTCCTGAAGTTCCACCTTCGGGATCTCGCCTCCATTCTTCTTGAACTTGTCCGCCGAGGAGAATCGCCTCTTTCGTTCCTGAACCGATCCTGCAAAAACGCCTTGTTGGATCTCATCCGCAAGCGTCGGCGGCTGACCACGCGCGAGTTTCTCGTGCCGCCACAAGAACTGCCGAATTTGGAAATCGTGGATGGAAATGTTCCCGCTACCGAGGAAGAACTTGGCGAACAGATAACGGTAGTCACCAGCCTTCTCTCTCGTCTCGATTCGGAAGAGAGGCACCTGATTGAACTTCATTTCGGATTGCAGGGAGAGCCGCTGGGTTACGCCGAAGCCGCAAGGATGCTGGGCATCTCGAAGGAGGCGGCAAAAAAACGTGGACAAAGAACTCTTGGGAAGCTTTTTAAGATGGTTCAAGTTTCTCACGCAAGGGCTCTTACTGAAAGCAAAACGCCGCATAAAACGGATTGAAAAAATTGTCCCCTCAAAACAAGCTCCAACGTTCATTAAAGCGGTATAGTTGCCCCCCTGCTTTGCCAATCTATCTGTTGATGAGGGGTGCCTCAGGCAAACCAAAAAGCCAAATTAAGACACTGCCATGAAAAAGGACCAATATCTGCGCCGTTTCGTTCTTGGAGTCTCACTCGTCACATCGATTGGGGTAATATTAACGGAAGCCAATGGAGCATTTGACTCTACCCGGTGTGTTACCTACGGCATCACTTCCGACCGTTCCGCGGAAACCGGAACATCGGACAGTTGGGTTCATGCTTGGACTTACGCAAGTTACGATCATCCGGGTCAGTATTTGACCGTAGATGCCCAGTCAGATTGGTGGGCCAATCCTAGCGACACTCCTCATGTGAGTGATTGCGCAACATGTGATTATCCGGTGATGGGCCAAGAATGGCAGTATCTCTCGTCCATCGATACGGGCAGCCTTTGGTATTCTGGCACTATATGGAAGGGACAAAGCACAATAGCAATAAGAGATGCAAATAATAATTATTCATGGGTTTACTCGAGCGTTCAGACCTATTAGCCACTCCAGCGCAAGCCAGGTGGGATATAGGACCTTGTCAGCTGGCGACACCAAGTTTCATTCAGTTGAGTTCAGCGTAATTGTGGCAGATTATCGAGAGTCTAGTGATGGACCTCGAAAGCGGCGAGAAATCAATGTCAACCGGTGACGAAAGATTGCGTTCAAGCGACTTATGGGCGTTGATAGCTGCTACCATTATCGCGGCGTTCGGCGGATACACGGTAGGGAAAAACTCGGGCGCGATTCCCATTAGAGGCGCACCTCTTAGTCAAGCCAAATCGCAGAGGGCGATAACGGTGGTCGGTCGTGAGGGCACTAATGTGCTAGCTGACGGATTGGATTTTACGCCCCGGGATGTGGCGGAGACAGCGGAGCTGCAGAAGAGACAAGCCGCCGGAGAGTATATCCTCTTGAACGAGCGTCCGCTCATGCAAAAGACCAAGGCAAGGCATCGCGAACGCATGGTTTCCGCTTATCAAAAGGAACACGCAGAGGAATACGGGCGAGAATTTGGGTCGGTGGGACTGGACTCGACAATCAGTTCTCAATTGTTGACTCACTTGGGCCGGATCATGCGGGCGTCGCTTGAAGCTGAAAGCGCGATCGTGCAAGTGGAGGATGCCCGGCGGGCTTACGACTACCGGTTGCATTCACTATTGTCGCCCGATAATTATCAAAAATACCGCGAGTTTGAAGAACTGAAACAGGCACGAGCGGAGATGGTCAAATTGAAGGCTTATTTCCACCAAAAAGCCGTTACGCCGATTAGTCCGGTCGAGGATTCAAACTTGGTTAGACTGGTGTATGAATCTAAAGCCTGCGATCCAAACTGGTGGCATGGGCCATTTGCCTCCTTGCCGGAGCCGCGCCTCGGCAAGGATCAAGTAATTGCACTTTTCGAATCACAGTGCAAAGAATTGGCTGATGCGGTGAAGCTCTTAAGCGAGGAACTTCCTAGACTCGGATTGACCGAGGAGCAATTGAACGCTGCAAATGCCTACTTCCAGGAAAAGCTTGCGCAAAAAGAGGCCAATCTGGCCTTTATTAAGAGTCCCGCCGCCGAAAAACCTGATCTTTCTTCCGCTCGCACGGCGTTGACAAATTCCCCCGCCATCCCCGCCGAGCGGGAGCCTCCAGTGGCCGGATTACGGAATTGACCGCCCCTTCAAGGCGGGGGATGGCACTGCTTTTCGTACATTCGCCTCACCGCGACAGCCACGTCTCGGGGTGCTCCTCGTGATCGTAGTTCCAGCGCCGCCGTTCTGACACGCGAGCGCCGGCGAAATGGCCGCCTGGGATCGACTCCACATGGCCATCGCAAAATAGGGAGTTCAGCGAACCCGAGTGCGGCAATGGTACCCCCGGGTAATCATACTCCATGCGCGGAGGATTCTGCCCGCCCGCCGCGTCGAAGATGGCGATCATGTCCTCCGGCGCCACCACCTCGGACTCGCCCAATGGCTCGCTCCCGGTGTCCCCACCCAAGCCCAGGTTTGGCCAGTGCTCGAATCCCGCGCTGCCGTAACCGTTATAGGTGTACGACCGGTTGCTGTAATGCGCGGGACATCCGGAAATCTTCATGGACCAGCCTGCTTTCAGCAAACTGTCCATCCATCGCTCGCCTCGCTCCCCATTCACCACCGTGGTCGGATATTTGTGGTGATCGCCCAAGTGATTCAGCAAGGCAACGCCCGCTTGGCGAAGATTGCTTTGGCATTGAATGCGTGTTGCCGCCTGCCGTGAGCGTCGCAAACCGGTCAACAGGAGTGAGGCGAGAATCGCCACCATGGCGATGACCACCAATAGCTCCAATAGTGTGAATCCATCGCGCGCGAGGACCGGACTCATGTTAATTGGACCCCCTCCCCTTCAACATCTCACGAGCGCCGCCGTCTCACCCAACCGCAATCGCCTCATCAATGAGCATCACCGGAATGTTCTGCCGCACTGGGTAAAGCCATTTTCCGTCCTCGCGCAGCAGCCCGCCATCGAGCCTTTCCGTCACCGTTTGGTCGTTGCGGCTGCGCAACTGCCCCGCCGCCACGCGGTCGTTGAGTTGCGTGATCAGTTCCGCGCTCGCGGGCGCGACTTTTTGGCGTGTCTCAGGACAGCGTAAAATGCTCAACAACTCAGTGTTTATCATGCGTCACGATTTGCCATTGTTGACTGCCGCCAATGCCGCCGCGTAAACATCCTTCAATGGAGCGCCAGTCGCCCTGGCCGCCTCCTTGCACGACTCGTATTCCGGCGCCGCTTGCACCACGCGACCGTTCAGCAGGCCTTGTTTGATCGTCACCTCGCCAAACGTGGTCTTAGCCTTGGTAAATTGGCGGCGCAATTTCCGGCGCTCCGTCAAATGACGCCGGACACCGAACGCGCTTGTCTCGCGCAGCATCAATTCGGTGAACCGGTCCGCCTCGGTCGCCGGGCACAACACGGTCAGCAACACCGCCGGACGGTTCTTTTTCATCTGCACCGGGGTGTGAAAAACATCCAAGGCCCCCTGTTCCAACGCCCGTTCCACAAAATTCCCCAAAATCTCCGCGTTAATATCGTCGAGATTGGTCTCCAACACGGCAATCGTGTCCGTCTCCCAATCGTTTCCCGGGGTCGTTGCTTCCTCCGTTGTCGTGCCCAAGACCGCGCGCACCACGTTCGGCCGGGTGCGGTTGTCCCGCGTGCCCAGCCCGTAACCGATCCTGCTGGCAACCAGCCCGCGCATCGGCCCGAAGGACTCCGCGAACTCGGCCAGCAGCGCCGCGCCCGTCGGCGTGACCAACTCGTGCGGCTCCTCGCATTGGGTCAACGGCACACCCCGCGCGCCGAGAATTTCCAGCGTCGCCGCCGTTGGCACTGGAAACCGCCCGTGCGCGCACTTCACCCAGCCGGTTCCCTCGACCACCGGCGCGGCCAGCACGCGCGGCTTGCCCAAAAGTTCCAGGCCAATGCACGCGCCCACGATGTCCACAATCGAGTCCACCGCGCCGACCTCGTGGAAATGGACCTCGTCTGGCGGAAGGCCATGAATCTTGCCCTCGGCCACCGCCACGCGATGGAACACAGCAATGGCGCGCTGTTTTACCCAATCCGACAACGCGCTCTTGTGAATCAATGCCTTGATGCCGGCAAAATTCCGCCCGTGCTCGTGTTCGTGCTCATGGCAAGGATGTCCCTCATGCGAATGCTCGTGGTGATGATCCTCCTCATGCCCATGGGCGTGCTCGTGCGGATGAGAATGCTCTACCTCGCCATGATGATGCGAGTGAGTATGGGTGTGCGTGTGGTCTCCATGCCCGGGCGAGTGTGAATGGCTCTCTCCCTCGTGCTGATGGCCGGATTCGGCGGGTGCGTGATGATAGTCGTGATCGTCTTCCTCGGCGTGGTGGTGATCCCCATGCGGTTGGCTGCGGGCATCGTCATGCGCCTGCTCTTGATGATGCTCGTGCTCCAAATGCACATCGAACTTCACCCCCTCGATGCTTCCTTTTTGTTTACGACCTTGGTGCAGGTGGTAACCATCCAGGCCAAGTTTCGCCAGTTCGCGCTCCAGTTGCTGGAAATCAACGCCCAAGTCGAGCAGCGCGCCAATGAACATGTCGCCGCTGATGCCGCTGAAAATGTCCAAATAAAGTGTCTTCATGCGCGGTTCAGATTCCGCCATTCACCAACATATTGATCTGGCTCGCGGCGTAACCAGCCCCGAAGCCGTTGTCAATGTTCACCACCGTCACTCCGCTGCCGCAACTGTTCAGCATTCCCAGCAAGGCCGCCAGGCCGCCGAAATTCGCCCCGTAACCGATGCTGGTGGGAACCGCGATCACCGGTTTGCCCACCAACCCCGCCACCACGCTTGGCATCGCGCCCTCCATCCCCGCGACGGCAATAATTACATTCGCCTGTTGAATTAATTCCAAACGCCCAAGCAAACGATGAAGCCCCGCCACCCCCACATCCGAGACACGTTCCACGCGGTTGCCCATGCACTCCGCCGTCACGGCCGCCTCGTCCGCGACCGGCAAATCACTCGTCCCCGCGCACAGCACCGCGATAAATCCGGGCCGCTTCGCGAGCGGACTTTTCTCAATCGTCACACATCTCGCCGCCTCGTGATGCACCGCGCGGCGGAATTTTTTCTTTAACGCGGCCGCATGCGCCTCGTTCACGCGGGTGATTAACACGCGCTCATCCCGCGCCAGAATCTTTTCCGCGATGGCGACCACCTGCGGCGGCGTCTTGCCCGCGCTGAAAATCACCTCCGGAAACCCTTTGCGCAACGAGCGGTGCGTGTCCACCTGGGCAAAGCCAAGGTCCGCCACCGGCGCGGCTTGGAACGCCCGGATCACGGCCTCCCCGCTGGCTTTTCCCGCGCGGAATTTCTCGAGCAACTCGCTGGCCTCGGCAATGGTCACGGGCGAAAAGATGTCACGCGCCCGCCGCGTGGTCACGCGGGAAAATCAAAATGCCGGTTGTCATTTGCTTTTTGTTTTTCGCGAACTACTGTCGCCTCATGGCTGACGCGAAAAAGAAGCCAGCGACACCCGGCGCGACCGCCAAGCCCGCCGACGGCCCGGCTCACAACCCTCCCCCGCTCGACGACCTCCTGCCCCGCGAGGAGCTTGATAAACTCTCCACGCTGCAACTCGTTGATTTGATCGCGAGCAAGCTGCCGCCACGGCATTCCTCCCTGCTCGACTTGGTGTATTTGCGCGAGCGAATCGCCGGTCTGGAGGAGATGACCGACCAGGCGCGGACCGCGCTCGAGAAGATGGATGCCATCATCGAGAAGCTGCGCTCGCCCGCTTTCCGGATCGGGACATTTCTCATGCCCGTCCAGCCGGACCAGGCGCATGTGTGCCTCGGCGGCACGGACTATGTTTGCAAGCTCGATCCCCAAATCCCGCTGAGCGGGATTCAAGTGGGCCAGCGCGTGCTCTGCAACGAGGCCTTCGCCATTGTGCAAGTCCTCGGCTTTGATCGTGGCGGACCCGTGGTGCGCGTGGATGAATTGATGTCCGACGGCCGTTTGCGCATCGGCCAGGAATCGGGTCTCACGCCTTCGGTGTTGTTGCGCTCGTCGTTGCTGGCGAAAGAGAAGCTCAAGTCCGGCATGGAAGTCCGGCTGGATGTCAACCAGCGCGTCGCCCTTGAGGTGCTGGGCATGGGCAAACGCGTTGAGCGCTCGCTCGAAACCGTCACGGAACTTCCCTGGTCGGCCATTGGCGGTCAGGACGCCGCTGTGCAAGCGATTCGCGACACCATCGAGCTTCCGTTTCTGCATCGTGACCTCTACAAGAGGTTTGACCACCACGTTCCCAAGGGCTTCTTGCTCTACGGCCCGCCCGGTTGCGGCAAAACCCTCCTGGGCAAGGCCACGGCTTACAACCTGCGCCAGCAGATCAAGGAGCAGACGGGCGTGGATCACCCCGAGTTCTTCCTGCACGTCAAAGGGCCCGAGGTGTTGAACATGTGGGTGGGCGAGTCCGAGCGGCAAGTCCGCGACCTCTTCGCCCAATGCCGCGAGCGGGCCAAGGACGGCGCGCTGGCATTCTTGTTTATTGACGAGGCGGAGTCTCTGCTCGGGACACGCCACGGCGGACGTTTCCACAATATGTCGAGCACGCTCGTGCCGATGTTCTGCACGGAAATGGATGGTCTCGAACCGCTCCAAAACGTGGTGGTGATCCTTGCCTCTAACCGCGCCGATTTGATTGATCCGGCGATCCTTCGCCCCGGCCGTATCGACCGCAAAATCAAAGTGCGCCGCCCCAGTGCCGAGGATGCCAAGCGCATTTACGAGATTTATTTGCGAGAGTCATTGCCGCTCGGCGAGGCAAAGTCCGATTTGGCCGCGGCGGCCGTGGAGGCGCAATATGCGCGCGCGCCCGAAAACGCCTTCCTCGAGGTGGTCTATCGCAGCGGCAAGCGGGACGTGCTCTATCGCGGCGACATGGCGAGCGGCGCCATCATCGCGGCGGTGGTTGAGCGCGCCAAGAGCCTCGCCATCAAGCGCGCCATCACCACCAAGGAAGAGACCCAACTAACGCGCGAGGATTTGCTCACGGCGCTACGGCTGGAATACGAGGAAAACGACCTGTTCCCGGCGACGGACATCACCGAGGACTGGCTGAAATTGACCGATTTCGAGCCGGAAAACGTCGTCAAGCTCGGGCCCATCCGACCGCGCAAACAGGAATTGAGCCGGGTGGTGTAGTTCTGTTTCCTTTTAAAGTGTCATGAAAATGAGCGGTCACTCGTTTGTCCTGACACCAATGGACTTTTGCGAAGAGCCCGTTACAGAAATCGCGCCAAAGCACAAGCTCGCCAAAGCGACGAAAGAGCAAATTACTCAATTTAAGCAATTCATTGATAAATTCGGGGTTTTTCCCGGGATTAGCTGGGCGCACTACGAGCATAACTATCGCGAAGTTCTGGGTGAAAAACCCGGAAATATTTCCTATCATCCCGAGGCCTTGGACCAGGAGAAATGGAGATATTGGGTAGTTTGCTTTGATGGAAATAATTCACTGCTTCGAGAATTGCAATGGGCTTGCGCCTTAATTCCTAACCATATCGAGCTTGGGTTTACTTTTTTGTATGGCGACGCTTTTCCAAAAGGGAGTTCAGGCCATATGTATGACGGATCTGCCATTCAAAGCTTCGTCAACGACCACCTTCCTCCCACAAAAGTCAAACAGTTGTGTCAGGAAGATTTGAAAAACATCAGGCAAATATTCGATCAGATTAAATCGCTGCCTCAGCGTTATGATCATATTCGGCGAGCGTTAACGCGATTTGACAATCTAAGGACATTGCCTCGCCATTCCGAGTTGAACGTCATAGGGTTGGTGTCAGTGATTGAGTCATTGGTATCGCATGCACCGAAGTTAACAGATTCGGCCGATTCGCTGTCGCATCAACTTCGGACAAAAATCCCTCTCCTTTGGAAGCGTTTTACATTTCCACTTAATCAATCGGAGTTTTTCACTGACATTCAAGAGGAGAAGTTATGGTCCAAGGTGTATTCATACCGATCCAAGATTGTGCATGGTGAGGATGCAGCGTTGACTGGCGATCTTCAATTATTGAAAACGCAAGAATTAGTCATTGATTTTTTACGGGAAGTCACAAAACGCCTGTTACACCTCTCTCTTTGTGAGCCACGTTTTATGACGGATTTGAAAAAATGTTGATTTCGTGTCAATGAACTCCCCGCTCATTCAATTCGGCCTTGAGACCGAGATCGGCATCGCCAGCGACGCGCCGGGCGAGGTCGATGTCGTGGCCGAGTCGATCGCGCTGGTTCGCGCCGCCGCCGAGCCAGGCGCGCGCATGTGCTGGGATTACACCGCCGAGGACCCCC
>CAZMLP010000802.1:0-6404 GCA_964566745.1 uncultured Verrucomicrobiota bacterium
AGATCCCTTCGGAGAAGATTCTTCCCTGGCGCGCCGCCCGGCAGGACTTGAATGTGGCCCGTCCCAATCATTTGGCGGGGCGCAAAATGGGGCGGGCGAGGGCGCCCGCGCTCCCCAAGACGACACGCGCCGACCGGACAATCACGCGCCAGCGGCTCACCACCCTTTTCGAATTCCACCGAAAACAGCGAGGGACCGACGGGGAATGTGTAACTCATTCCGGTTAAGACAGATCGAAAGTAGCCTGCCGAAGCTGGATCAAACCGGTTTAACGGTTTCGGGTTGAAAATAGCCTACCGTTTTACCGGCGGGAACGGCGGTGAACAGGATACACGCCCGAGCGCCATCGGCGCGGCATCTTTGTAGTCCCGAATCCCCTCCCAAAACCTTCGCAGCCCGTTCAGGGATCGCGTCAGTGCGTTTTTCCCGAAAACAGTGCTCCTGAACGGGCTGGTGAGTTGACGTGCTTTGGTCGAGCTCGCCCGTAATTCCGGAGTGGACTTTGAGCCGAAGCGGTGGTAAGTTTTTTTACAACAGAGGAGAATGTAAGCCGCCTGGAAAATCAATACCGGAAGAAATCAAGATCAGCGGGACGAATTCGCGACACTAAGCGGTGCTCGCAGGCTGTTTAGAATGAAATCCGCCCGATTCAAAGCAAATCAAGCCTCTCGAACTTGCCCGAGAATGCCGCAAACCAAACGAGCCAATGCGGGGACCTTTTCTTCCTCGGCGTCTCCGCGCCTCGGCGGTTTATCAAACCGTTCCCGGCACTTAAAAAAGCGCGAAAATAAGAGGATTCAAGGCAAATCAAGGTGCTTGCGAAACACAAATTCAAGGTGCTGGCGGAGCGGCAAAAACGGCTCGTCAGAGCCTCGCCCCACCATCGCGGGCATGTTGACCCCTGGCGAGGTATCCGCCGCAAACCGGCATGGGATGGCAATTCAGCAGAAACGTCAGTCAACCTGTTACGGTGGGGCGAGGCTCCGACGAGCCGTCTTCCTCGACGGGATTTTCGCCGCGCGCATCAATCCAACCCGATCAAGGCCGATCAAGGGGCAGGCGAGTGAAGAATGATGCGTGGGAATTGCCAACGAACCCGGAAAACAAAGGGATTCAAGGTCAATCAAGCCATTCACCAGGCATGTTTATCGTGGCGTGGTTATCTTTTTTGCCCGGCAGACTTCCCCTTCACGGCCGCTTGTTGCGTGGAGATGGGAAGGGGATACAAACCGGGGCAGCACCCAAACGACTCGTGGAATGCCTGGCTAAAATGGCTGGGGCTGTTGTAACCGACCTCCAGCGCGGCTTCGGTAACGTTATACTCCCGCGAACGCAGCAATTCCGCCGCCTTTTCCATGCGCAATTGCCGGAGATATTGGGTGATGGTCTGGCCGGTGTGATTGGAAAAAATCCGGCTCAAATAGAAATGGCTGCAGCCGATCTTGCGTCCCAGTTCCTCCAGCGTCGGCGGTTCGGCGAGGTTTTGCGAAAGAAGGAAAATTACTTGCTCGACCCGTTCTTGTGCCAGGCGTTGCTGGCGGGTGCAAAACATCTCTGCCCCGGCTGGCGGTTGAAAGAGGAACGTGACCGCCAGTTCGAGCGCCTTGCATTGGTACCAAACCGGTTGCGCGGCGGCATAGACCGGCGGTTGCCGGAGGGAATCGACAATCTGCCGCTGCCCCGCGTTGAGGCGGGTCACGCCACCGGTCCCGTAGCGTCCCGGTTTGCCCTCGACCATCGCCCGGACCAGCGGGTGCAGCGTGGCTTCCGCGCCGCCGAGATGCTTGCCGAGGAACGCCGGCGAAAACTCGATGGTCAAAAACTGGTGATGCTGGCCCGCGTTGCGCTGTCCGGAGAGCGGTTGCTCGTCGCGACAATAAAATCCGGCGGTGCCCGGCGCGAACTCCGCCCGCCCCGCGCGCCCCTCGACGAAGCCGTCGCCACTCAAGTTCAGGCAGAGTTCGAGGCAGTCCGGATGGAACGTGGCGGCCCAGTCGAAGTCCCGCTTGGCGGTGAAATCATGCCATTCGATGCTGTAGCCGACGCCGCGAAAGCTGCCAAACAACGGCTGCCAGCCGCTGCCCACCTCGCGCCAAGCGGCGGCCTCTGTAAACACGGGGGTCCCTTCGCCACGCGACGCGCGGGCGTTGGACGGACGGGCTGGGGAAACGCCGCTCACGGGACCCAAACTAGCTTGTCGCTAGTGAGACTCAATCTCAATTATTGGGCTATTGGCCTCTTTTTGCATCTGGGAATCTTAAAGACGGATCTTTTTCCCTGAGGATCGATGGAGCAAAGGCAATTCCGGTTGAGACGGTTCTGTTAATCGGCTTGGTATGAAGCCGTCCTTCAATAAGAGAGTGTGGATGAATGCTATCTTCTTCTTTCGAAGCCGTTCCAACACTCGCGTCAATGTCGCCTCGTCCTCCGTCAATATAAACGGAATTCCCTCTTCGTGCGCTTGGGCGATGATTTTTAAATCATTTACAATCACGGTCCGTTTTTCTTTTGCCACCGATTCGTCCCCGTCGTCCAACGCTCTACGAAACTCCGCCGCCCGCATAGCGTGAGGCAAGTTGTACGGCAACAGGCGCAAAGTGTGGAGCGGAAGATGGGCCGCTGGCTGTTTGACGTGAAACTCGCCCGCCGCGATGACCGAAAGCCACATGGGAATGTTGCGAGCACGACAATGGTGGTAGTATTCCAAAGCCACCGGATGGTTTGGCCGCTCTGGATCGGCAAAGCTTATGAGGAAACTGGTGTCGAGCGCTACTTGAGGCATGGGGTCATTGATTTCCCCGCATTGTCTCTACCCAAACAGTGGCCGAAGGAACGTCTTTCCATGCCTCGCGGCCTTCTTTCCACAAGCGAGCCAATGCCTGCTCGTCAACATCGCTCGCGCGCGGCACGAATTGAATCAAGCGAAGATCACGCAATTTTTTCGTTCGAAGATGCTGCTTCGCCCGCACGCGCACAGTCACGTCTTTATAAAGCTGGTTGTCCTTTTCCGCCTTCAATTCCTCTTCAGTGGCGTTGACCACCACTGTTTCTCCCGAGTCGGCCAGCACCAAATGCACGTTGGGCGCCTGCTTTCCGCCGGCGTTAGTGACCTTTCCCATCAAATATTTTTCCACTGTCACCCACGCATCCTCACCCCCGTGCCGAAACTCGCTTTCGCCGGTGATCTGCAAAGCAGCGTCGCCGTCGCCGACACGAATGGAATACTTTCGGACGGATGAATCTTTCGACCGCGCCTGCCATTTTTCGACGACTTCCGCCCGACGGCGGTCGATCGCGTCGAGATCCCCGGACTCCGCTAGCTTCGCAAGATCAGCCCGAATATTCGCACCGGTCGCCTCAGCCACTGTGGCCACCAACTTGACCGAGCCCGACTCGAGTCGAATGCGGGACTCGGAAAGGCTGTTATTGATTTGTTCCCCTTTGATGAATTTTTCCGCTTCTTCCAGCAGGGCGCGCAAGGCGGGCAAATCAATAGTGTCCAGCGTCAATGGCTGGCCACCGGTCTGGTCTTCAAACGAAAACTCGAGTGCTGTTAGTTTGTCGGGCATCGCGATTCCCTCCTCAATATCTCTGTCTCCGCTCTATATCTCAAGCGGGAATACCAGCGCTCCACACCGGGGTTCCGTGTCCGGGGGCGATTCCTTACCGCGTCGGCCAATTGTTCCACTCCTCGGGGTGGCCAAGGTTGTCGATGTGCCAGTGCTTGGCCTGGGTTTCGCTGCGCTCGAACAATTTCGCCCGTTTCACCAGGTCCACATGGCCGTCGCAGAAGACGATATTGCGGCCCTTCGGGTGGGGTTCGGTCACATCCTCCGGCGGGTTCGGCAGGCCGCCAATGTATTTGGCGAAGTCCCGCGGAAAAAACTCGAAGTATCCCCAGGTCTTCTTGCCGGCGCCCGTCCCGCGAATCAAACGGGCATCCCCCATGGCGTACAAATCGCTCGGGCTTTTCACCGCCGAGTCGAGCGTGGCCTTGGCCTCGTTGGCGCGCGTGTGGAGCACACCCAGTTGATTCGCCGCCGGGCTGTTGTAGGCGTAGCTGCCGCTGCCCACCGTCAGGCCGTCATCACCGCTGCGCAGGGCCACCCACTGCGCCCCTTTGAAAGTGGGACAGGAGTATAGCTGGTTGGTCCAAGTGTGGGAGGTGTAAGGCTGGAGAAAGTCATACCAAAACAGCCCATCTGGAACGGAAGATTCAAGGAACGCGAGAAAAGGATAACGGGCATGATCGGTGACATACATCCCCTGCGCGATGCCCAATTGGCGGAGGTTGCCCTTGCACTTGACGGTGAGGGCGGTGGCCTTCGCCTTGCTCAAGGCCGGTAGCAACATGCCGGCAAGGATGGCGATAATGGCGATGACCACCAACAGCTCGATAAGTGTGAATCCCTGACGGGGGGCCTTGTCGCTCCGTGACCGGCAACAAATCCAGTTTATCTTCATGTACTGCTTTGTGGGCGCATAAAAGGCCGGGGCGAATTCCGGCAACGTGTTGGTTTTGGGCTGATGACGCAACAGGTACGCTCTTTTGGCGCGCCTGTCAATCGAACCAGCGGCCGGCAGCCTCCTATTTGAACTTGGCATGCCCCGGCGCCGGGGATGTCCGGTTTGGCGTGCTTCACGGCGGCAATCCGCGGGCGCCACGGCTACCCAAGGAAGTCAAGCTCGCGTCCAAGGCCGCGCGATCGGGCCACCCGGTAGATGTGCCACGCCGCCACCGCGTCTTGGAACGCCAGCCCCACACCGCCGTAAATGGTGATTTGCTCCCCGTTCACGCGCCCGGGGCGACTGCCGCCAATCACCTCGCCCAGCTCGGCGCTAATGGCGTCCGCCCCGAGCTTCGCACCGCCGATCGCGCCCATGCTCACAGCCAGATCGCGATCATCGCAGACGAAGACGGCGTCGCGGATCACCTCCGCGCTCACCTCGCACTTGCCAGGCTCGTCGGCGCCGATGGTTGAGACATGGGCGCCGGGTTGCAGCATGCCGGGAAGGATGAATGGCGTTCGCGCCCAAGTGGCGGCAAACACCATGTCCGCGCCGTTCACGGCCGCAACAACCGAATCACTCACTTCAATTGCGAGGCCGAGCGACTGGCGCATGCGTTCGGCAAACGCCGCAGCCCGATCCTGGGCCGTGTCGTAAACGCGAACGGCGCCGATTGGCCTCATCAGGTGAAGCGAGCGCAATTGGTGCTCGCCTTGCATGCCGGCGCCGATCACGGCCACCGATCGCGCGTCATGCCGGGCCAGCACGTCCGCGGCCAGGGCGCTGCACAGCCCCGTTCGCACGGCGGTCAGATGCGTCGAGTTCATGACGGCGAGAAGGTCGCCAGTTTGTCCGTCGTGCAGGCACAGCACGCCCCGAATCGCCGGTTGCTGCTCCGGGAACTTGGCGTGCACCTTCACCGTGTAGGCGGGAATGCCTGCTGCGGTCCCCGGGAAAAGCACGGTGGCGGTGCCGGGTCCGGGCAAGGCGGAACGGACGCGTTGCGCGCGCGCGTCAGGGTTAAGTGAATAGCCGCGGAACGCGGCGCGCACGTCCGCGAGCAGTGATTCCGGCTCAAGCAAAGCCTCGGTGTCGGAACGTGTGAGCAGCAGCGTGCGCATGGTTCGTCTCCCGAGAATAGAGGGGAGGCGATCGACCCTCAAGGCGCGGGATTGGAGGCAACAATCGGCACCGGTCGCGGGGCTTCAACTCAAAACTGGGGCCTTCGCCAGTCACGATTGCATTTCGGTGGCACGCTGGATTAACCTTCGGCACGCTTATGGTCGCGAATAACAAACCCCTGGTCGGCATCATCATGGGTAGCCAGTCCGACTGGGAGACGATGCAGCACGCCGCGGTGCAACTTGCCGCCTTGGGCGTGCCGCACGAGACGCGCGTGGTCTCGGCGCATCGCACGCCGGACCTGCTCTTCGACTATGCGGCGACCGCGGCCGGACGCGGGTTGGAAGTGATCATCGCCGGCGCGGGCGGCGCGGCGCATCTGCCAGGCATGACCGCCTCGAAAACAGTGTTGCCGGTCCTGGGTGTGCCGGTCGAGTCCAAGGCATTGCACGGCATGGATTCGCTCCTCTCGATTGTCCAGATGCCCGGCGGCGTCCCGGTCGGGACACTCGCCATCGGCAAGGCGGGAGCAATCAACGCGGCGCTGCTGGCCACGGCTATGCTGGGCAACAAGTATCCGGAGTTTCGCGCGGCGTACGAGCGCTTCCGCCAAAACCAAACGGGGCAAGTTCTCGCCAAGCCGGAGCCGGGCGGCGCGTGAGGGACGGGAGCCACCGGCAAAATTTGCGGCCGACTGCTTTTTTTGAACAACCAGAGTTTTTGCCGAAGTATTAGGGCCTGCTTTTCCCATGTCTTCCAACCACGACGAGAGC
>CAZMLP010000803.1:0-3047 GCA_964566745.1 uncultured Verrucomicrobiota bacterium
GCGGCTGCCTCACGCCCATGGATGGGATGTACCAGGAGTTGCCGGCGGAGACGGTCGCCGGGACGCCGGGCGTGATGCTCGAATTGAATCCGGGGGACATCGCCATTTTTAGCGGTTTTACGCCGCATCGTTCCGCGCCCAACCGCTCGGGCGAGTTTCGCCGCCTGCTCTATTTGAGTTACAACGCCAGGAGCGAGGGCGGGGATCAACGCGAAAAGCATTATGCCGAGTTCAAAAGCTGGCTGATGGACCGCTACGCGGAATACGGCAAGACCAACGTGTTTTTCCGGTAAGGTCGTTATGCGGCTTGGTATCATCACATGATCCGCACCGGCAAAACACGCGTCAACTTCCAGGTGGCGCGGGCCTCCGGCCTGTCGGTGGTTGGCGTCCCGCCAAACACTTGGAAGGACTGAAACGTGGTGGTGTGATCAATTTCCGGACCGCTGATGTAATGGCCGCCCCTTTTCATCACACTGCTTCCCGTTCGCCTTACGGCCCGGTGATCATTGTGCTGGCGGCGGTGGTGATGCTCGCCACGCTGCCAGGGCGAACCCATGGGCTGGGCCTCATCACCGAGTCGCTGCTGAAGGACTTGAAGGTGGACCGCGTGGAGTTTGCGACGATAAACCTGTGGGCCACCTTGATCGGCTCGGCATTTTGTCTGCCCATTGGCTGGACGATGGATCGTTTTGGACTTCGATGGGTTACCGCTGCCATGCTTGTGGCCACCGGCTTCAGCGCGTGGGAACTATGCCGGCAAACGGGGGCGTTTCTGCCGTTGCTCATGATCGTCACCCTCACGCGTGGTTTTGGGCAAAGCGCGTTGTCCGTGTGCAGCATCACCTCGGTGGGCAAATGGTACCCGGGCAAGGCAGGCTGGGCGATGGGCTGGTATTCCTTTCTCTTTTGCTTTCTGTTCGCGGCCGCGTTTGGCGTGGTGGGCGCGGTCGTGAGCAAGCAGGGCTGGCGCGTGGCTTGGACCGCTATTTCCTTCACGCTGGTGCTGGTTCTGGCTCCGTTGGTGCTCTTGCTGCTGCGGGATCCGCCCCAGCATCTCGCCGCCGCCGGGGCGGAGTCCGGAACGTTGGAGGGGATGACTCTCGCCGACGCTTTGCGGACGCCGGCCTTCTGGATTTTCGCCGGCGCCACGGCATTGTTCGGCCTGGTTTCCTCCGGCTTGGGCCTCTTTCAACAAGCGGTCCTGGCCGAGCGGGGATTCGACGAGAAGGCCTACCACGCCCTGCTCGTGGTGACGACGCTGATCAGCCTCGCGGCGCAATTCGTGTGCGGCTGGTCGCTTACCCGCTACCCGATTGGCCGCGTCACGGGCGTGGCGTTGCTGGTCTATGCCGCGTCATTGGGATTGCTGCCGTTTGTCAAAAACGCGGGAGAACTGTGGACCTTTGCCACCCTGGCGGGTTTCTCCGGTGGCATGATCATTGTGGTGTTCTTCGCGATTTGGGGACAAGCGTTTGGCCGTCGCCACTTGGGCCGCATCCAGGCGACGGCGCAGATGTTGACCGTCTTCATGTCCGCCATCGGGCCATTGCTGTTCGCCAAATGCCAGGCCGCGCTCGGCTCCTACTCGCCGCTGCTGCTCACCGTTTGTCCCATTGTGCTCTTCTTCGCCATCGCGGCCTGGTGGGTGATATTGCCCTCCGCGCAACCCGCCAGCCCCCTCCCCTCCCCGGAATTGGCCGGGGCGAATTGATCTGAAAAAGCCAAGGTTGATGATTCGCTGAAACCAAGCGGGGGCGAAAAGCGTCTATTGCAGTATGGAGTGTTGTCCTCGGATGCAAAACCGCAAAAGCCTCCCCCCCAAGCCACGGTCAAGCCCTGCGCCGCGAGTGCGAAAATCAAAGGGATTCAAGCCCGGATCTCGATCGGTTCAAGAAAAACTGTGGCCTCTGGTGGTAGGGCCCTCGCGTTGCGAGGTCCGCAATTGTATTGGAAAAGCGAGGTTGAACAGACAGCGCAACGCGCCGTTCCTACCTTTGCGTGGCTACAATATTTCTGGAATTGCCCTAATCAACCGATGCCACGATCATTGTCATCCCCGGCGCGCCAAGCCGCGCGGATCGGAAAATGGAATTTGCTGGTGGGTGAATCAAGGTCAATCAAGGCGGGGGACGCCCCAAAGGCGTTTCGGGGCGTGCAAGCCGCGAGTCTGCTTCCTGATTGGCGCAGACGTCCCGCCCCAGCCGATCAAGGCAAATCAAGCCACAGGAATTGCATGGGTAACCGGGGCCAGGACGCCGGCTTTCAACCGATTCCAGTCGATCCATTTAAATCAACCCTTGGCATGAACTCAACCAACGCAGCGCGGAAGCAAAGTATTGAATACCAAAGCGTTCAGAAAAATCCAGAAACCGGGGAGTAAAGTTCAATCAAGCCCAATCAAGGCTTCCAGAGAATCTGAAAATGACACGTTGGACTTCGATTTTCGGATGAAGCCCGTTATTCTCTCCCCATGAGCACCGCCGCCCCGGAGACCGCAACTTGTTGCGCCAGCACCGGCAATTCAACAGTTGCATTCCACACTTCCTTGAACGTGAGCGACCTGAGCCGGTCCATCGCCTTTTACCGCGCCTTGTTTGGCATCGAGCCAGCCAAGCAGCGTTCGGATTACGCGAAGTTCGAGGTGACCGAGCCGGCGTTGGTGCTTTCTTTGATTCCGGCCCCGGTCACGCTTGGCGGGACCCTGAATCACGCCGGCATCCGTCTCGCGAATTCGGAGGAATTGGTCAAGGTTCAGGCCCGGCTCGAGGCGGCGGGCATTCGCACGCAACGCGAGGAGGGCGTGGAATGTTGTTACGCGCGCCAAACGAAGTTTTGGGTAACCGACCCGGACTGCACGTTATGGGAATTGTATGTGTTCCATGAGGACATCGACGAGCATGGTGACGACCACGCGCCTGCGGTCAACCACTCCAACGGCTTCGCCATGGATGTCCCGGCCGCCAAAGTGGTGTGGCAACACAACATCGCCGATCCGTTGCCGGAGCAAATCCCGCATCCGGACTTTGGCGCGCACGAGGTTTCCT
>CAZMLP010000804.1:0-2942 GCA_964566745.1 uncultured Verrucomicrobiota bacterium
GATGATGAAGAGCATCGCGCAGGAGGTGGCCCCGCACCGCATCCGGGTGAACTCGGTGTGCCCGGGGGCGATCCGCACGCCGATCAACATGGAGGCGTGGGGCACGCCCGAGGCGTATCGCGAGCTGATGAGGCTGATCCCTTACAAGCGCATTGGCGAGCCGGACGACATTGGCCGCGCGGTGGTGTGGCTGGCCAGCGACAACTCGGACTACATCCACGGCGCCAGCATCTTCGTGGACGGCGGCATGACCCTCTATCCCGGCTTCGAAACCGGCGGCTGAGTCTTCTTCGAGGCATTGGCCGGACAAAAAAATATTGAGTGAAGCCAGCGGCGTAGCATCGCCACCTCATTTCTCTCCTCATGGAAACCAACATCGAAAAAGCGCGCCTCGCGGAGGACGCCGCCGGCAAGGCAAAGTGGAAGCTCTTCGGGCCGTACCTCTCCGAGCGCCAATGGGGCACGGTGCGCGAGGATTACTCGCCCCATGGCAACGCCTGGGAATACCTGCCGCACGACCATGCCCGCAGCCGAGCCTATCGATGGGGGGAGGACGGCATCGCCGGGATCAGTGACGAGCACAGCCGCCTCTGCCTTTCGCTGGCGTTATGGAACGGCCGCGACCCGATCCTGAAGGAACGTTTGTTCGGTCTCACGAACAGCGAGGGCAACCACGGGGAGGACGTGAAGGAGGTCTATTATTATCTCGACGCGACCCCGACCCACTCCTACCTGAAGATGCTCTACAAATACCCGCAACGGGAGTTTCCTTACGCGTGGCTGGTGGACGAGAACGCGCGGCGCAAGGGCGATCCAAGCCAGCGCGAGTTCGAGTTGCTCGACACCGGCACGTTTGACGACAACCGCTATTGGGATGTGTTTGTGGAATACGCCAAGGCGGGGCCCACGGATTTGTTGATGCAGGTGACGGTTCACAACCGCGGCCCGGAGGAGGCGGCGATTCATCTGCTGCCGCAACTTTGGTTTCGCAACACCTGGTCGTGGGACAACTCCGCCAGGCCTTCCCTCTCGCCGGTTGATCACGGCGTGACCGCGCGACACGCCGAGCTCGGGGATTACACGCTCCTGAGCGAGAGCGACGCGCAAATTCTGTTTTGCGACAACGAGACAAACAACCGCCGTCTCTTCGGCCAGACGAACGCCCAAGGGTTCTTCAAGGACGCGTTCAACGAGCATGTGGTCCATGGCAATCACGCCGCGGTGAATCCCGCGCGCACCGGCACCAAGGCGGGTTTCCTCTACTATTTGTCCGTTCCGGCGGGCGCCTCGGCGCGAATCCGGTTGCGGATGGCGAACGGCCAAACCGGCCCGGGGGCAAGCGGCGCGTTCACGGACTTCGACAACATCCTCGCGCAACGGGTTCGTGAAGCGGACGAGTTTTACGCGGAGTTGCAACAGGGGATCGCGGACGCCGACGCGCGCAACGTGCAGCGCCAGGCCTTCGCCGGGATGATCTGGAGCAAGCAGTTCTTTCATTACGACGTGCCGCTGTGGCTGAAGGGCGATCCCGCCCAGCCGCCGCCCCCGCCGGAGCGGAAACACGGACGCAACAGCGAGTGGCGTCATCTGAACAACGCCGACATCATTTCGATGCCGGACAAGTGGGAATATCCGTGGTACGCGGCGTGGGACCTGGCGTTCCACTGCATCCCGCTGGCGCTGGTGGACCCCGAGTTCGCCAAGGCGCAACTCGTCCTGCTCACGCGCGAGTGGTACATGCACCCGAACGGCCAGTTGCCCGCGTACGAGTGGGCCTTTGGCGACGTGAACCCGCCGGTTCACGCCTGGGCCGCGTGGCGCGTGTTCCAAATGGACCGCAAGCAGCGCCGCATGGCCCGTCCAGACGACCCCGGCGACCTCGCCTTCATTGAACGCGTCTTCCACAAATTGATGCTGAACTTCACCTGGTGGGTGAACCGCAAGGACGCCCAGGGCCGGAACATTTTTCAGGGCGGTTTTCTCGGCCTCGACAACATTGGCGTCTTTGACCGCAGCGCGCCGTTGCCGACCGGCGGGTTCATCAACCAGGCGGACGGCACGGCCTGGATGGCGATGTACTCGCTCAACCTCATGCGCATCGCGCTCGAACTGGCGCGGCATAACAAAGTGTACGAGGACATTGCGACGAAGTTCTTCGAGCATTTCCTCCACATCGTCGAGGCGATGAACAACATCGGTGACGAGGGCATCGGCCTCTGGAACGAGCAGGATCAGTTTTATTACGACGTGCTCAACCTTCCCAACGGCAGCATGGTGCCGCTCAAAATTCGCTCGATGGTGGGGCTGATTCCGCTCTTCGCCGTCGAGACGCTGGAGGCCGGCATCCTGAGGGAGCTGCCCGAGTTCTGTGAGCGGTTGCACTGGATTCTCAATAACCGCCCGGAGCTGGCCAAACTCGTCTCGCGCTGGAACGACCGCGGCATGGGCGAGCGGCACCTGCTCTCCCTGCTGCGCGGCCACCGCATGAAATGCCTGCTGCGCCGGATGCTCGACGAGACGGAATTCCTCTCCGACCACGGTGTGCGCGCCATCTCGAAGGCGCACGAGCGCGAGCCGTACCGCTTCAACACCAACGGCCACACGCAGGAGGTGGCCTACTGGCCGGCGGAATCCATGTCCGGCCTGTTCGGCGGCAACTCGAACTGGCGCGGGCCGGTTTGGATGCCCCTGAACTTTCTTCTCATCGAGTCATTGCAAAAGTTCCATCATTACTACGGTGACGACTTCAAGATCGAGTGCCCCGCTCGTTCCGGTAAATTTGTCACGATCAACGAGGTGGCCGACGAGTTGTCCCGCCGGTTGGCGCGGCTCTTTCTCAAGGGCGACGATGGCCAGCGCCCCGTGCTCAAATACCATTCCAAGCTCGCGACTGATCCTCATTTCAAAGACTACGTGCTGTTTCACGAGTACTTCCACGGCGA
>CAZMLP010000805.1:0-3122 GCA_964566745.1 uncultured Verrucomicrobiota bacterium
AACGCCTCCAACTGCCCGAGCGCGATGACAGGCACGCCGTTCCCGGGCCAATCCGCCCGGATTTCCCAGCGGATTTGGCAGCGCTTTTCCGCCTCCTCGACCAGCATGACGGCGGCCTTCTGCTCCAGCCTGGCGGAGCCGGAGGGCAACACCACGACGGCGCGGGAGAGGTCGAGCGCGCGCGTCTGAATGCCCCCCAGGAGCCAGACAACTCCCGCGACGACACTTGTGAGAAGGAGGGGGGGCTGAACGCAGGAAGACAATGGCATGCGCGCAATAAATCAACAGGGAGAGGATTCAGTCGAGCTTGTTTTTGGGCAGGCAGCGGATGCACTTTAAATGTGCCATGAAAGGTGAGAGAGTTGGTTCGTGACCCGCTGGCCGCGGTTTCCACGAGATCCGGGGAGGCGGCAAAGGCTCTCACAGAAAGTTTTTGCACATTCACTATCCGGGCGCGGTGACATTGAGCGGCGCCAGCGGAGATGACGTGAAATAGTATCAAGAGAAACAAGTACGTCTGGCAATCGAGCCTGTGCAACAATGAAAACGAGCGACCAGTTTTATGACTGGGTGGAGTGGAGCGATGGGGATCAAACGTATCTTGGGAAGTGCCCGGATTTGATCTCGGGAATTCATGGCGACGACCCTGTCCAGCTCTACGCCGAGTTGTGTGAAGTGGTGGATGAAGTCATCAGGCATTTTGAGTCAGAAGGGCGGACATTGCCCGCTGTACGAATCCGGCCCATGCAGGAATTGGTCTAATCGCGCTCAAAACGAGCTGGAAAACGGTGTGGTTCCGCCACCCTAAATTTACCTTCCGTTCATCCGCCGGTTCGCCGCCGCAATGGCTTCCAATTGCCAGGCGCGCCCCCCGGTTGACGTCACGGAGTAATCTCCCTGGTCCTTGAAATCGAAAACCCACAGCGCCGCGAGCGGAACCTTTTCCCGCTCGATGCGGCCGAGCAATTCCTCGAACTGACGGCGCGCCTTGGCATCCGCCTCGCCCGGCACGCCAAACTCGCCGACAAACAGCGGCTTGCCTGATTTGCTCGCGACGCGCGCGGCGCCGGCCAGCCTGCCGGCGTCCTCGGGATACACATGGATGCTCAATACCGCGTAGGGATCGGGATTCTCGCGGCCCAAGATTTCAGCGAACTGGTCCGGCGTGTCCATGGTCCAGCTTTTCTCCTTGGCCAAGTGCCATGCCGAAGCCCGCGAGATCGCGTTTCCCGTCACCAGCAGCCGGTCCGGGTCGTGACGGCGCACCTCGTCCGCAAAAGCCGCCAATGCCACGCGCACCATCTCGCTGGAGATGTCGTCCGCCGCGCCGCGGGTCTTTGCCGTGCCCAAGTCCGGAATGATCGCCGGACGATGCTCGGCGGCGTTCGGCAGATCGGCGGCGAGGTTGTATTCGTTGCCAAATTCCCAGCCCCATATCGCGGGTGAGTTCCGATAACGCGTCACCACCTCTTTCGTGTAGGCACGCATGAACTCATGCACCTTGCCTTTCGGATTGCCCCATTCGCCACACGGTTCGCCGGCCAGATCCGGCACGGTGGGAAAATACCAAAACAGTGACGGGATCAGTCCCACGTTATGCTTCTCCGCCGCGCGAACGACTCCGTCCAAACGTCTGAAATATTCGTCCTTGTTCGTCCGATAAAGTCCCATGGCCGACGGCCAATAACCACACGCCGCAAAGCGGACGAAGGGAATGCCCCGCTCGCGCAACACGCCAAAACCGTCGTCATAGGAGTGGTCGTCGCCCCTTGCGAGCGTCCGCGCAAAGGCGTCGTAGTAATTGACGCCAATGCCGCGAAACGGTTTGCCGCGCAGGCGCAATTCACCGTTTTGCACCGACAGGCCGCGCGGCTCGGCGGCTGGCGCCATGAGTTGGCAGAATACGAAAGCAAGGGCGAAAAATAGGGGCCTCATGAATTGCGCGAACTCTTTAAAAAGCATCGCTCTGCGCGGCTCGTCAGAGCCTCGCCCCACCATCATGGCGCTGGCAATATCCGGGCATACATAGAGACCCGTGGCGGTTTTTTCTTCACGCGCACAGGGATCAAAAAGCAATCTCATGCCAGCAACACCAGTTCCCGCTGCACCTCGCCGGTCACGCGCGCGCCCTCCTGGCCCACATGCACGTTCACCTCGGACCGCACGCCAAACTCCGGCAAATAAACGCCAGGCTCGATGGAAAAGCAGGTTCCGGGAATCACACTGCGCTCGTCATGCGTCTCAAGGTTGTCCATGTTCGCGCCGTTGCCGTGCGTCTCGCGCCCGATGGAGTGCCCGGTGCGATGGGTAAAATACTCCCCAAAACCGGCGGTCGCGATGTGCCCGCGCACCGCGTCATCCACCTCGTAGCCATGCAACAACTTGCCAGCGGCGGTGGCTTCCATCACCCGGCGAATCCCGGCGTCCCGCGCGTCGCGAACGAGATGGAACACCGAAGCCATGCGTTGCGGCGGCGCCTCGCCCGCGAAAGCCATCCAGGTGACGTCGTAATAAACCGCGTCGGGATGATCCAGTTTGGCCCAAAGGTCGAGCAACAGCAGGTCGCCGCGCTGGATCGACGCCGACTGGCCCTCGACCGGCGAATAGTGCGGATTGGAAGCGTTGGCGTTCACGCCGACGATGGGGCCGTGATTGGTGACCAGGCCGTTCTCCGCGAAACGGCGCATCACAAACTGCTGCAGGTCAAACTCGGTGACCACGCGTCCCGCCCGCAACGCCCGGCGGGTCATTTCAAACGCCTCCTGCCGGGCGCCGTCCACCCGCCGGCCCGCCTCCAAGTGCATCTCCAGTTGCTCCGGTGTCCAGCGCGCCTCGAACAACTGGACCAGTTCCGCTGAACTGGTGACGTCAACGCCCATGCCGCGGACCAATTCGACCGTCCCGGCATCGACATTCGCCACATACGGTATCGCGCACAGCGGCGAATATTGCATGGCCACGCGTCCCGCCCCGCCGCCGCCCAGGAGCCAGCGCAGACCCTGGTGCTGCTCACGCCAGCTCGAGTAGGCAATCTTCTCGCCCGGCAACGGCCCAAGAATGCCGCTCTCAATGCGATGAACCAGGCCTCGCGGCTCGCCGGAACTCGGGATGAAATAATACCA
>CAZMLP010000806.1:0-2059 GCA_964566745.1 uncultured Verrucomicrobiota bacterium
GAGGCTCACGGGCGGCTAATGGCGTGGCGAAAACTGGTAAGCGACTTTGGATTCGAGATGTCCAATGCCAGCGAGGAAGTCTCGTTCGATTATCTGCTGCGCTGTGACGTCGTCATTGCCAGCGACTCAGGCATCTTGTTGGAATCCGCCTTGGTAAACACAACTCCTTTATACTACGACTTTCCCGAGTTGAAGCTGGATTTCTATGGTTTCCAAAGATTTGGCCTAGCCCGGTATCACTCCCGGGTGGAGAGCATCTGCGACGAAATCGGGGACTTGGTCAGGTTCCGGCCCGATTGCCGTCACTTGGCAGGCCCGTATTGCGCCAGCTTGGGCACCCGGTATCATGGGCGGTCAAGTGAAGTGGCCTCGATGATCCTCGCCCAGTTCGTTGAGACAGGCCAAGTTAATCTCCGCGGCTGGAAAAAGGTGACTGGATTAAAAAACTTGGAGGCGTACGAGTTTGACGAGACCATTGACCTTTTGGCGGCACCCCTCTCGACGTCCGTTTAACCTGGCGGCTGGCACAGGCGCGTTTTTACGTCTATTTTAAAACCGAGTCCATTGTTCCGAATAAGGATGGCGTCCATAACCGGCTGGAGAAGGGCGCTTGGCTCCTCCCTTCTCCAATCCGCCGGAGTATACGCGGCCGCCAGTATTTTGGCAGCCGCCATGCCGTTCGCTTTGATTCCAATTCTCACAAGACACCTCAATCAAGCGGATTATGGACGGGTGGCGCTGTTTCAAACCGCGGTGAATGTCGTATCGCTTTTCACAGGTTTAAGCGTGGACTTGGCGGTTTCGCGGCAGTTTTACGACCGCGACAAAAAAGAGATGGCCTGCTTCCTCGGAGCGTGCCTCGTTTTGCTGGCATTGAGCACGGCCGCTCTGGGGCTATTGATCTTGTTTCTGCCCGGCTTGGCCGCGCGGATGACCCAGTTGAGCGTCGAGGCTGTGCTGGCGGCGGTCGGAGTCGCCGCGTCGCGGTTTATCTCGAATATCACGCTGGGTTTGTGGCAGGTGCGTTTGCGGGCCTTCAGCTATTCCTGCTATCAACTGCTCCAAGCGGCCTTGAATGTGTCTTTGACCCTGTGGTTTGTCATCCGGCTGGGATACGGTTGGCGAGGACTGGTGCTTGCGCAATTAATCGCCGGCGGCGTGGCCGCGGTAATGGGAATCGTGGTGATGATTGCCGACTTTGGGCTGCGCGTGGGGTGGCACTGGCGCGAAATGCGACTGGCTTTGGGATTTGGGCTGCCGCTCATTCCCCACAGCTTGGGAGGCCTCGCCATTGGGATGACTGACCGGCTGGCGATAGCCAATCTGGTGGGCGTCGCGGAAGCGGGAGTCTATGCGGTGGGAGCGCAAATCGGCATGATCGTCAATGTGATACTGGGCGCCTTTAACACCGCGTGGACCCCGTGGGTTTTTTCCCGCCTCAAACGGGGAAGCGACGCGGACAAGCAAGCCATCACGCGGGCCACTTACCTGTGCTTCTTGGGCATGGCGGGGCTGGCCGTCTCGGTGGTGGCGGTTTCCCCGTTGGTGTTCAAATGGTGTATCGGGCAAAGGTTTCAGGGCGCGATTCGATACGTCCCTTGGGTGGCGGCGGGTTATATGTTTAACGGGATGTACAAACTAGTCTGCACGCACATCTTCTACTCCAACAAAACTTATCTTTTGGCAGTCATCACCGGATTGATTGGAATCGGCAACGTTTGCCTGACGATGATTTTCGTGAGCCGTTGGGGGGCTATGGGCGCCGCGGTCGCGCTGGCCTGCAGTTTTCTTCTTTCCTTTTTGCTCGCTTGGCTGGCAGGCTCGCGCCTGACAAAATTGCCTTGGCGGTTAAATTACCCGGTCGTGCTGGCGAAAAACTGACCGGCGGCTTACTCTCTGTTTCATGACTTCGGGTGCGATAACAGCGGAAAGATTCAGTGGACGGCCGGCGTCGGGGCCAATCCCCCGGCTCTCTTGGTTTGCCATGCCTGTCTCGGGATGGATTTTCACCGCATTGCTGGTTTTTTATTGGTGCGTGGCGGAGTTCATTGACTTGACG
>CAZMLP010000807.1:0-4663 GCA_964566745.1 uncultured Verrucomicrobiota bacterium
GGACCTGCGCGCGGTCAACGAGCTCTGCCGGGCGCGCGGGTTGTATCACATTCACGACGAGGCGTACGAGTATTTCACCTACGACAACGCGCGGCATTTTTCCCCCGCGTCGCTCGCTGGCAGCACGGGTCACACAATCTCGCTTTTCTCGCTCTCCAAGGCATACGGCTTTGCGAGCTGGCGGATCGGTTATCAAGTGATCCCGGCGCATCTGCTGGTCGCCACGCGCAAAATCCAGGACACGATTCTGATCTGCGCGCCGGTGATCTCGCAATTCGCCGCGCTTGGCGCGCTGGCGGCGGGCCGGGAGTATTGCGCGGCTCACTTGCCCGCGCTGGCGGAGACACGGGCCTTGATGAGCGCTGAGTTGGCAAAGCTCGGCTCGATTTGCGAAGTTCCCCCGGCTGACGGCGCGTTTTACTTTCTACTACGCGTGCACACCCGCCTATCCGACATGGAAATGGTCACGCGGCTTGTGCAGGAGTTTGGCGTGGCGGTCATTCCCGGCAACGCCTTCGGGCTGACGGACGGTTGTTACTTGCGAGTCGCCTATGGCTCGTTGAGCCGCGACACGGCGGCGGCGGGAATCAACCGGCTGGCGCGCGGATTGCGGGCGATGGCGGGAGCGTGAAGCGAAAAAATCGGTTTTTTCCCGCGTGAACTGGATCCTCTGTTAAAATATCCGATTTTTGGCAATTTTGTAATATCCGCTTGACTTTTCTCCGATTTTTCCCTCAAATCCCGTCAACCCAAACTTCCGCCTCCCTGTTTTGACGCGCCAATGCTCTTCGGGCGTAGTCGTTACCAGGTGGTTTTCAGGCCAAGGCGGTGGATTGGGTGTCCAACAGGCCAGGCCTCGGCCATGTCTGATGGACGGGCTGCGAACTGGAGCAGGGCGGATGCGCTGGCCGGCTTTCGCGGAGTCGCGCGGCGGTTCGCCCGGCGAGTTGTACTGGCTGCCCCACACCAAACGAGGAGGGCCGGGAGCAATCCCGGCCTTCTTTTTATTTCCCGCCGCGCGCCCGGCGCAACTCGGGCAGGATCACCCCGTCAATCGCGTGGTGCGAGATCATGTGGCTCGGCGCGGTCTCGTCGATTTCCAGCCGGTACGATCCGGCGCCGAGCTTTTTCACCACGGCGCTCACTTGGCCGGTGTATTCCCGCATCGCCTCCGCGTAGGGCCGGCCCGAGGTCCTGGCGTCATGCTCCGCCTCGCCAAAGCAACAATCGTCCTTGCGCAACAAGATTTGCACTTGGCTCCGGCCTTTGCCTTGCGCGCCGAGAATATAGAGATCGGGATAACCGGCGAACCGGTAGAATGTCGGCTCGAATTGCTCGCGGTCCCCGACCGAGCCGCCCGAGCGCAGCCAGAGTGGAATCGATCCCGCCACCGGGAAGCTGCACTGGATGGTGGGATCGATGGCCGCGTAAAGCGTGGTCGTCCAGCCACCGCCGGAGAGGCCCACCATGTGGAACGCGCGATAAGCCGGGAAATGGTCCGCCTTCGCACGCGTCTTCAAGTAATTGAGACCCCACGCCGTTGGCTCGAGAAAAAACTTGATCGGGCTGCCGGTGGTTTGCAGGGCGAACATCCCCTCGTGATTGCCGGTGCAATCGCCCGGGCGCATGTGCGGCATGAAAACGCCGAGCACACCGTAGCCTTCGCGGAGCAGACTGTTGATGGTGCGTTGCAGCCCGTAACCAGTGTCCTTTGGGCCGGCATCATCATCCAGCGTGCAACCGTGGCCATGGTGCACCACCACCAGCTCGTGATTAGGATGGCTCGCGATGAAATGATACGCCAGCCCTTCCAAGCCGGGCGCCTGATCGAACCGGAATTCGTCCACTCGTGCCAGTTCGTCCAAGTTCCGCACGGGGCTTGAAATATTCGTTGCCACCGTCGGCAACTTCCTCGCCGGGAAGCCATCCGCTCCCCAAAGATATTGAATGATCGCGCGCCGCTTCTCCGCCACGTCCCGCGCCGAGTGGATTGTGATGGCGCGGTCATCAACGAGTTGCGCGCCGTGGACGGGCGTGGCAAATGTCGTCAGCAACGCCGCCAGAAACCAGGTGTGGCGAAAGAGAGTGGGACGCTTCATTTGAAAGCGCATGCTACGCGTTTCCCTCCAACGCGCGATGAAAATTGAACGGGGAATCATGCTGTAATTACTGCGCTTGAAACTGGACAACACGACCTGGCGGGATTGATTATTATGACCGTGAAAAACCGCTTCGCGCTCCTCGTTCTCTCATGCCTTTTAGTGCCCGCCGCCCGCGCGCTCGATGTCGTGGCCACGAAGTCCGGCAAGGTGTCCGGCGCGAAGACCGCCGATGGCGCGATCACCAGTTTCAAAGGCATTCCGTTCGCCGCGCCGCCGGTCGGGGAGTTGCGCTGGAAGGCGCCGCAACCGGTCGCGGGCTGGAGCGACGTGCGGGCCTGCATCGCCTTCGGGCCTAGTCCCATGCAAGGCAATCCCGCCCCGTTCAGCATGTGGAGCAAGGAGTTCCTGATTCCCGACCAGCCGATCAGCGAGGACTGTCTCTATCTCAACGTGTGGACCGGGGCGAAGGCCGCCGGTGAGAAGCGGCCGGTGCTGGTGTGGATTTATGGGGGCGGATTTTCGAGCGGCGGCAGCGGTGTGCCGATTTACGACGGCGAGGCAATGGCCCGCAAAGGGATCATTTTCGTCAGCCCCAATTATCGCGTGGGAGCGTTCGGATTCTTTGCCCATCCCGAGTTGACGCAGGAGTCCGGCCGCCATGCTTCCGGGAATTACGGGCTGATGGACCAAATCGCCGCGCTGCGCTGGGTGCATGACAATATCGCGGCGTTCGGCGGCGATCCCGCCAATGTGACCGTCGCCGGTCAATCCGCCGGCTCGATGAGTGTGAACTGTCTCGTGGCCTCACCACTGGCGAAGGGCCTTTTCCAACGGGCCATTGGCGAGAGTGGCGCGGGTTTTTCGCGAACGCAAATTTCGCTGGGGCAGGCGGAAAAGGCGGCAGTCGAGGCGGCCAAGGCAGTGAATGCCTCGTCCCTGGCCGAGTTGCGGGCGAAACCAGCGGCAGAAGTGATGAAGATGCGCGGCATGCGCGGGGTGATCGTGGACGGCTATGTTTTGCCGAGGCCAATTACCGAGATCTTCGCGGCAGGCGCGCAGAACCAGGTGGACCTGCTCACCGGCTGGAACCAGGACGAGGGGCTGATGAGCGGCCCGCCCAAAAGCGCGGCGGACTACAAAGAACAAATCAAGCAGCAGCATGGCGACAAGGCGGAAAAGTTTCTCGGCTTTTATCCTGCGACAGATGACGCCCAAGCCGCCGCCTCGCAACAGAATCTTTCCCGCGACACGATCTTCGGCGCGCAGAATTACACTTGGGCCAATCTCCAGGCGCAGACCGGCAAGACCCGCGTGTATGTTTACCGGTTCACGCGCAAAGTGCCCGGCACAGGCCAGTATGCCAAATACGGGGCGTTCCACACCGGCGAGGTGCCGTATGCGTACGACAATCTCAAATTCGTGGACCGACCCTGGGAGCCAGTCGATCATCAATTGGCAAAAACGATGTCTGCCTACTGGGCGAACTTTGTCAAAACGGGCACGCCAACGGGCCCGGGGCAACGGGGCTGGCCCGTGTATGAATTGAGCGAAAGAAAAGTGATGTTCCTGGGACCACAGGTGGAGGCGCGACCATTGCCCGACCGCGCGGCGCTGGATTTCTTGCAATCGCTGCAGACGAAATAGAACGTCAACTGGCCGCAAATCTTCTTCCGGGTGGCGCAGGCCTCTGGCCTGTTTGCGTTTGGCGTCTCGCCCAACGCGTTCATGCGGCCCTCCGGGAGCTGGATTTCATCACGAGAATTCCGGTGGCCGCGTTCGCCACGCGAACTTGCGCACCGGCTACCTTCATCCGTGCCTCCGGCACAGTCGCCATTGAAGGTATCTTTATATCCAATATATGGACCCTCGAAAACAAGGGGACGAAATATTGCGTGATAATATCGAGTTCCGGCCCGTCACCCCTCCAGCCGGACATTCCCGCACAGATGCACGCGCAGGCCCAGTTCGCGCAGCATTGCCGCTTTCACCCGGCACGCCCGATGCGCTTGTTTTTCATTTGGCGTGTACACCACCTGGATGTGATTGGATTTGTGGCGCGCCATCATTTGATCCCGGGTGATGCCTGACAGCACCGCGTGCATGATGGGCCATTGCGGAGTGGTCTCGCGCCAGCGCCGCCCGGTCTCCTCGGCGGGCAACTCCACCACCTTGGCCACGCCCAGATCACATTGCAGCACGCCATCCATCACGAACACACGGCTCCAGACGATGTGGCCTGGCTTCGAGATGCCCTTCACCGTGCCGCCGCCGAGCCGGAAGTACATGGGCGGCTGGCGCTCGCTGCTCGTCCCCTTGTAACCGCCGATGAAATGCGCCGGTGGCGCGGCGCCTGAAATAAGAAACACCCAGACGTAATCATCCACGCCCTCCCCGCGATAGTGTTGGCCCCAGCGCAAATCATGCAGCGTGTTCTCGGGCGCGAAACCCAGTTCCCGCCAAAGCCGGTTTGTCACCAGGCCGTCCAACCCGGCGCACTCGTCCACCTCGTTGAAATGCGGCAGCGCCTCGCCGGCGAACAACTCCTTCCCGGTGCGCGCGCA
>CAZMLP010000808.1:0-2040 GCA_964566745.1 uncultured Verrucomicrobiota bacterium
CAGTGGACCTCCCTCGTTAGCAATCATGCAGTGCCCGCGCTCACATTGGTGGCAATGATTGTTCTCGGCGGATGGTTGCGGATTTGGCGGCGGGGGATTGAAAATGAAATGGCAGCCGCTTGAACTGGCGGCCCGCTTACCGCGTCTGACGGTTCGAGCGGACGATTTTTGAAAACAAAAGAGGACGGCATTGACGCCGTCCTCCTCGCGAAAAGAGATTTGCTAACTTAGACCTTCACCCACTGACGGGATTTCGAGGATTGCTCGATGGCCTCGAGCACGCGCTCGTTTTGCAGGCCGTCCTCGAAGGTCGGCTGCACGCTCTTGCCGGTGGCCACAGCGGTGACGAAGTCCGAAAAGGTGTTCACGAACGTGTGCTCGTAGCCGATGATGTGACCGCCCGGCCACCATGCGCTGATGTACGGATGCACAGAGCCGTCCGTGACCAGAATGTCGTGGAAGCCCTGCTTGTATTGGGCGTCCTCGGCGCTGAAAAATTTCAGGCGGTTCATGTCTTCGAAGTCAAAGGTGAGCGATCCCTTGCTGCCGTTGATCTCGAGCGTGATGTGGTTCTTGCGGCCGTGGGCGAAGCGGGTCGCCTCAAGGTTCGCGAAGGCGCCATTCTTGAACCGGCCGATCCAGCTCACGGCGTCGTCCACCGTGACCTTGCCCATCTTCTTGCCGCCCTTCGCGCCGAGGCCGGCCCCTACTTCATCCATTAGCGGGCGCTCCTTCACGAAGGTCTCCATCATGCCGCAGACCTCCTTCACCTCGCCGACGAGGTAACGTCCGAGGTCAATAATATGGGCGTTGATGTCCCCATGCGTGCCGCTGCCGGCGATCTCCTTCTTGAGGCGCCAGACGAGGGGGAAATTCGGATCGGCAATCCAGTCCTGGGCGTAACGGGCGCGATAATGATAGATGCGGTCGCCGAGGTCGCCTTGCTCGATCATCTTTTTCGCGAGAGCGATGGCCGGGATGCGGCGGTAGTTGTGGCAAACCATGTTCACCACCTTGGCCTTCTTCACGGCAGCGACCATCTTCTCCGCTTCCGCCACGCCCTTGGCGAGCGGCTTCTCGCACAGCACGGCCTTGCCCGCTTGCGCGGCGGCGATGGCGATCTCCGCGTGTGTGTCGTTCGGCGTGGTGATGTCGATGATGTCGATGGCCGGGTCGCTCACGACCGCGCGCCAATCGGTGGCTACGCTGTTCCAGCCGAGGACGCTCCGCGCCTTTTCCGCCGCCGCCGCATTGCGACCGCAGATGGTGGCCAGCTCCACTTGCGCGGGCAAATCCGGGAAGAACTTGTTCACCTGGCGCCAGGCGTTGGAGTGCGCCTTGCCCATGAAGTTGTAACCGATCATTCCGACCCGCAGTGTCTTCGTGGCCATAAAATCAACGTGTTGGGACGCCCATTCTGTATTGTTTTGTTCCCGTTGGGCTTCAGACTATGAATGCCATTTCCGCACCGCGCGCGTCAATTTCATTCAAATTTGGTTCAATCAAACATCTTCCCCGGGTTCAAAATCCCGTTCGGATCGAGCGCCTTGCGCAGTTCGCGCATCACCCGCATCTGCGCGTTCCCGGCGAACTTGGGCAAAAAGCCCTTCTTTGCCAAACCGATGCCGTGTTCCCCAGTGATGGTTCCGCCAAGCCGGATTGCCTCGTCGAATATTTCGTGAAATGCCTCCTCGATGCGGTGCATCTCGGCATGATTCCGCTCGTCGGTCAGGAAAGTCGGATGCAGGTTGCCGTCGCCCATGTGGCCAAATGTGCCGATCCGCAACTGATACTTTTTGGCCACGCCCTCCACGAAACGGATCATTCGCGCCAGCTCGCTGCGTGGGACGGTGGCGTCCTCCAGTATGGTCGTCGGCGCCAGGCGCGCCAGCGCGGAAAAGGCACTGCGCCGGGCGGTGGCCAGGCGGGTGGCCTCAGCGTCGTCCTTCGCCACACGCACCTCCAGGCAACCGTTGCGCCGCGCCAGTTCCTCCATTTTCGCCGCTTCCTCCGCGACGGCGGCCGGGTGACCATCCGTCT
>CAZMLP010000809.1:0-3187 GCA_964566745.1 uncultured Verrucomicrobiota bacterium
CTCATTTTCGGCCCGTGGGCCGACACGGAGATTTATGTGCAAGGCGGCTTTGGCTTCCACAGCAATGACGGACGCTCCACCACCACGACGCAAAATCCCGATGGAACTCCCGGCACCCGCATCGACGGCCTGGTGCAAACCAAGGGCGCGGAGATTGGCATTCGCACGCTGGCGGTGCCGAGGCTCCAGAGCACCGTCTCGGTCTGGTATTTGCACAGCGACTCCGAGCTGCTCTTCGAGGGGGACACCGGCAACACCGTCGCCACGCCGCAGCCCAGCAACCGCTACGGTGTCGAGTGGGCGAATTATTACACACCGCTGAAATGGCTGGCGTTCGACCTCGATTATGCGAATTCCATCGCGCGCTTCACGGAGGCGGACAGCGATGGCGGCACGCACGTGCCCGAGGCCATCGAGCAGGTGCTCACCGCCGGTGTGACTGTTCACGACGCGAGCAAGTTCACCACCAGCCTCCGCCTGCGCTACTTCGGTCCGCGCGACCTGATCTCGAACGGCAGTTTCCGCTCCGGCGAGACGCTGCTGTTAAACCTCCACGTCGGCTACCAGATCAGCAAGCATTGGCATCTCGCGGCCGATGTCTTCAATCTGCTTGACCGTCGCGACCACGACATCGATTACGCCTACGAGTCCCGCACCACGCCCGGGGGCGCGCCGGCCACGGAAATTCATTTCCATCCCGTCGAGCCAATCCAGGCGCGCTTCTCGCTCTCGGCGCGGTTTTGACGTGGTGGGGTCAAGCTTGTGGCAAAAAAAAACGCGGCGCGTTGGCAAACGCGCCGCGGAAACAACCGCAAAACTATTAAATTATTATCCGAGTTTCTTCTTCGCGGCCTCGGGCGTCTTCACTTTCGTGGTCCCGACATCCTTGATCTCCACCGTGGTGTCACGATCCACTTCCCGGTCATTGCCGTTGAAGCTGATCTTGCCTGACACCTTGAACTCATACTTCACCAGTTCGCCCTCTTTAATCCAAAACTTCACCGAGCCTTTGGCGTCGCTGGCCTCCGGACCGTTGCCGTTCCGCCCCCGGAAGCTGAGGGCTTTTTTGGCCTCTGCCTCGGTCAGATCACCCGAAAAGGTGTCGCCCTCTTTTTTCAACTCTTTCGCCCCCTCGGCCAATTCCGCGGCTTGGGTGGCGGGCAAATGGATGCCACGAACCATAAAGCCCAGGAAACGGCCCGGCCCCTCGGCGTTCTGCAAATCCGCCTCCGAAACCCAGTCGCCCTCGCGGTTGGTCACGGCGAATTTGTCGCCTTTCTTGAGCACCTCGGTGGTGTTGTCGCCCCGGGACATGGTGACGTAGGTAAAGCCGTCCTTCTCGGTCTGCCCCTCCATGGGGCCGGGCTTGAATTGCGAGTCAGCGGGAACGACAAACGTGGTTTTCCAACTGTAGTTCGCTTTTTCGCCAAGCTTTTTTGCCGCCGCCATCACGTCTTCTTTGTCCGCCGCGAACAGCGAGCTGGTCGCTAACGCGAGAATGCCAAGCAGTAAATTCCTCTTCATAAGATTTCTAAAAGATTGTTCGACATGGATGTGCCTCTGGGATCGGAGAAACGTAAGCGCCTCCGCCCCGTTTACGCAAGGAGAACTTGGCGGAGGGCGACGGCGAGACGGCGCGCAACCCGGCCAAACACCAGCCCGGTCCTGAGCCGAGTCGGGACCGGCCGGCGGCCACACCCTGCCGGGTCGGGTCAGTTCTTGCCCAATGCTTTTTTGACCGCTGCCTCGAGCGCCTCGCCGCGCAGGTTCTTGGCGATGATCTTTCCCTCGCCATCGAGCAAATAGGTGGCCGGAATGCTGTTCACGCCATACTTGCCGGCGAGCTTGTTACCCCAGCCTTTGCCGTCAAAATACTGCTGCCAGGTCATCTCGCGCTTCTTGGTGAATTCCCGCAGGCTGCTCTCCTCCTGGTCCAGGCTGACGCCCAGGATCTCGAATCCATCGCCGTGGTGTTTTTTGTAGGTTTCCAGCACGTTGGGCAACTCGCCCACGCACGGCCCGCACCAGGTGGCCCAAAAATCAAGCAGCACCACCTTGCCCTTGTAATTGGCAATGGAGAGCGGCTTGCCGTCCACGTCCTTCTCGTCGAAGTCGGGGAACTTGTTGCCCACCGCCAGGGTCTTTTGAATTTTTTTCGCCTCGGACTGTTTGGCGACGCTTTCCAGGATGTTGTCCGCGTTTTTGCCCTGCGCCGAGTCCGGGAAATCCTTCTTCAACTGCTTGATGAGGTCGGTCCCTTTTTCGTCATTGTCCAGGACCTGCAAATACAGGATCGCCTTCATGAACAGCACCTGCGCGACCTCGTCCGTTTTCTCGGTCTTGTGCTTGTCGAGGATGGCGTCGAACTCCTTCAAGTTGTCCGCCAGGTCGGCCTCGGTGTTTTTGCCGTCGGCGAGCTTGGCCTTGATTTTGTCCACCACGCCTTTGAGTTCGTCGGTGACTCCGCCAGCCTTCGCGTCCGGCTTGGGAGCGTCGGCGGTCTTTTCGGCCGCGAACACGGCGCCTGAGGCCAGTGTGCCAGCCAGCGTCAGAGCGAGGAGAAATTTAAGCTTCATGTTTCCTTGATTGGAACGGTTGAGGTTCGGTTATTACCTGATTGTCCGGCATGCAATCACGCCCGTGATTTCTTTCGCAAGGCAATTCGGCCTGTCTCGACCGCCCGCGAATGACGAATTGACTCGCGTGAGCGACTCGCCTCACGCCAGGCAAACCGGGAGTTGCGCCAGCCAACTCAGTTCGCGACGAAACTAGGCCACTTTCGCCAAAGCGCAAGTGGCCCGCCGGCCGGACGAAAACCCCGCTCTACCGGAACATCTTGCTGTTGCGATCCCCGCGCGAGAGCAGGAAGGCCATCAGGTCCAGCACCTCGTCCTCGTTCAGGACGTTCAGCAATCCCTCGGGCATCATGGAGACTTTCGAGGGGGTAATCGAGACGATGTCCTTGCGCTTGACGTTGGCGAAGCCGTTCGGGTCCGTCATGTCCGTGTTGATCATGATCGTGTCATCGTTCAGGTTGGCCACCCGGCCGCTGACCACATCCCCGTCCTTCATCTTGATATTGATGGCCGCGTATTGGTCGCTGATTTCCTTGCTCGGCTCGATGACCGACTCGAGCAAGTCACGCGGATTGAAGCGCCCGCCCGCGCCGGTCAAATCCGGCCCCACC
>CAZMLP010000810.1:0-2071 GCA_964566745.1 uncultured Verrucomicrobiota bacterium
ATGAGTGCTTTCTCACCGGCACCGGCGCGGAATTGATCCCGGTGGTCAAGATCGACGGACGGGTGATCGGGACCGGGAAACCCGGACCGGTGACCCGCGACTTGGTGGCCAAGTACCACGCCTTGACGAAAGTTTCCGGCGAGCCAATTTTTAAGAAGTGATGGTGACGGACGTCCGCCTTGACGAAGCGGGGCGCAGGATCGATATACCTATGGCCATTTATGATGTGTGATTTGTGCAAGAAGAACGTCGCCTCGGTTCATCTCACCCAGATGATCGACGGGAAAACCAAGAAGGTGGACCTGTGCGAGGCGTGCTCGAAGGAAAAAGGCGTGGACGACCCCACGGGGTTTTCCCTGGCGGATTTCCTGCTTGGCCTGGGCGCGGCGCAGGAACTTGAGCAATCGGGCGGCGCCGAGGCTGCCTGTCCGCGGTGCGGCTTCACCCACGCGGATTTCAAGAAGTCAGGACGGCTCGGTTGCGCGGAGTGTTACCAGACCTTTTCCGAGGGGATGGAGAATCTGCTCAAGACGATGCACAAAGGGACGCGCCACACCGGCAAGGTGCCCCGCTCCCAGCAGCGCATCCAGGAGACCGCGGAGAAAGTTCGCACCCTCCAAAAGCGCCTCGACAAGGCCGTGGCTGACGAGGATTTCGAGCAGGCGGCGGTGTTGCGCGATGAGATCAAGCGGGTGCGCGAGCATCCGCAAACGGATCTGACCACCGGATAAGCTGCCATGGATATCACAGAATTTCTCTCCACTCCGGCGGACTCTTGCAAGCGCCCCGGTCCGTACGACCGCATCGTGATGTCGAGCCGCGTGCGGCTGGCCCGGAATCTGCGCGGGCTGTCCTTTCCAGGCTGGGCCAAGAAAGCGGAGCGCGTGAAGGGGCTTGAGGTGATTCAGCCGGCGGTCGCGGGCCTTTCCCAAATGGATGGCGCCTTTTCCGCCGCGATGGACACACTCACGAACTTGGACAAGCAAATCCTGGTCGAGCGTCACCTCGTCAGCCGCGAGCACGCCGCCAAGAGCGCGGGCAGCGGCCTGGTGCTCAACAAGGACGAGTCGTTGAGCGTGATGATCAACGAGGAGGATCATCTTCGCATGCAGGCGTTAAGGCCCGGCCTTCAACTCAAGCAGGCGTGGGTGGCCATCGACCAGTTTGACACTGCGCTGGAGAAGCGGCTCGATTATGCCTTTGACCGCGAGCTTGGCTATTTGACGGCTTGCCCGACGAACTTGGGCACCGGCATCCGTGTGAGCGCGATGCTGCATCTGCCCGGCTTGGTTTTGAGCGAAGACATCAACAAGATCATCCAGGCGGTGAACAAACTCGGGTTGGCGGTGCGCGGACTTTACGGCGAGGGCACCGAGGCGCTGGGCAACGTCTTCCAAGTCTCGAACCAGATGACCCTCGGCGAGAGCGAGGGCGAGATCGTGGAACGCCTCAACAAGGTGCTGGCGCAATTGATCGAGCACGAGGAAAACGCCCGGGCGAGCTTGTTGGAGAAAAAGCCCAAGGTCGTTTACAACCATATTGGCCGGGCCTACGGCATTCTGGCGAACGCCTTCAGCATCTCCTCGAAGGAGACGATGAACCTGCTCTCCTTGCTGCGGCTCGGAGTGGATTTGGAGATGTTCCAAGGCGTGGACCGTTCCCTCGTGGACGAGCTGTTCCTCATCACCCAGCCCGCGCATCTTCAAAAGCGCTACTCGGAAAAACTTTCTGCCGAGGAGCGTGACCTTTTGCGGGCTGACATGCTTCGCGAACGGTTGCGACAGGTGGGCCGCCCGACTCCCAAGGCGGATGCCGAGAATTCTGGCGGCGCTTCAACGGACAAAGGCTGAGCAAACGCGGGCGGCGATTGGCTGGCGGATTACCGGCTATGACCGCTCACTCTCTCGCCTTCGAGTCGATGAGAATGGTCACCGGTCCCTCGTTCACCAAGGCCACGCGCATGTCCGCCCCGAATTCCCCGGTCTGGGCCGGCCGGCCCAGGTCGGCGTTGATTTGCGCGATGAAGCGCTCGTAAAGCGGAATCGCCGCTTCCGGCCGGGCGGCACGCATG
>CAZMLP010000811.1:0-3542 GCA_964566745.1 uncultured Verrucomicrobiota bacterium
TTTTTGAAATGCCTCGCCACCTCGGGATCGCTCTTCAATTGCGCGAGGAAATCCGCGTCGTCACGCCCGGCGTGCTTGGTGGCCCAGGTTTGCATCGCGTTGCGTTGCACCAGCTCGTACGCCTGCTCGCGCGTGAGGCCCTTGCGAATCAGCGCCAGCAAAACGGTCTGCGAGTTCCACATCCCGAGCGACAGCCCCAGATTCTTTTTCATGTTCTCGGGATAAACGATCAGCCCGTCGGTCAACTTTGTCAGCGTCGCCAGCATATAGTCGAGCAGCGTGCAGGAGTCGGGGAAGATGATCCGCTCCACACTGCTATGGCTGATGTCCCGCTCGTGCCAGAGCGCCACGTTCTCCAAGGCCGCCACCGCATTGCCACGCAACACCCGCGCCAGGCCGGTCAACCGCTCGCCAGTGATTGGGTTGCGCTTGTGCGGCATCGCGCTCGATCCTTTTTGCCCCTTCGCAAAAAACTCCTCCGCCTCCAACACCTCTGTGCGCTGGAAATGCCGGAATTCCGTGGCCCACCGTTCAATGCTCGCGCCAACTAGCGCCAGGGTCTGGATAAACTCCGCGTGAATGTCGCGCTGGATCACCTGCGTCGCGATGGGCGCGGGTCGCAGCCCCAGCTTCCTGCACACGAACTCCTCCACTCCCGGCGAAAGGTGCGCGCTGGTGCCCACGGCCCCGGAAAGTTTGCCCACCGCCACCGTCTCCCGCGCGCTCTCCAGCCGACGTAGCGCCCGGCCAAACTCGTCGTGCATGAGCGCCATTTTGAGGCCGAAGGTGGTCGGCTCGGCGTGGATGCCGTGGCTGCGCCCAATGCCCGGCGTAAACTTGTGCTCGCGCGCCCGCTTGGCGATCACCACGCGCAAATCCTTCACATCCTGGATCAGAATGTCCGCCGATTGCACCATCTGCACCGCAAAGGCGGTGTCCACGATGTCACTGCTCGTAAGGCCGAAATGGAGCCAGCGGCTCGCCGGGTCGTTGATCGCCTCGGTCACCGAGGTGGTGAACGCGATGACATCGTGGTTCAGCGTTTTTTCCAGCTCCTTGGCGCGCTCCAAATTGAATGCGGCTTTGGATTTCAAAATCGCGAAATCCTTTTTTGGCACCAGGCCTTCCTTCGCCAATGCCTCGCTGGCGAGCAGCTCGATTTGCAGCCAAATCTCCAGCTTGCGTTGCTCGGTCCAAATCTCCCGCATCGCGGGCCGTGAATAACGTTGAATCATCGCGGGGGGGATTCTAGTTCCGACCGTAAAACCGCGTCGAGTCCTGTTTTGGAGGGGATCGGCGGACAAGGGCAAAGCGCCCGGTCAAAGATCGCCGCTCTGTCAGCTATGCGCTCCGTGCGCGCTAACGCCATCGCGTTTGGCGATCCGATGGGCCAAAGAGAAGCCGGAATTCAAGCCGCCCTCCATGTAGCCGACAAACTTGTAGCATGCATGCTCTCCGGCGAAATGGAGATGGCCAATGCCGTCGCGCAGGGTCGGGCCCATCGCCATGATCTCTCCGGGCGCGGGAAACGAGTAACCGGCGAGGGTCCACGGATCTCCCGGCCAGTCCATGAACCGCGAGCCGAGGAAGTTCTCCCGAAACTTCGGATACAACTTCGTCAGCTCGTCGATGAACGCCTCATCGCGGCCCTTTTTCCATTGCTTCCGGCAAAGATCGGCGGCTGGACCGCCGGAGAACCCGGTCAAATCCACGCCCCCACCGCCCGGCTGGTTGTCGGTTCCCTCCCAAGTCATGCTGATCATCTCGTCGGTCAGCGAGTTTGGGCTGAGTTTGTCCGCCAGCCAGAACCGCGATTTCACTGCGGAAAGATATTTCACGTTCACCCCCATTTGCGGATGAAGAGCCGCCGGCAGGGGTGGGTCGAATTGAATTTTGGACCACACTGAAGGCGGAACCGCGAGCACAACGTCATCCGCCTCCACCACTGTGCCATCCGCGCAATGAACCTCGGGCCGTTCGTTGCGAGTTTTTACTTCCGCGACCGCGACTCCCAACCGCAACCGGTCCTGCGGCAGCACGGCGGCCAGTTGGCGGGCGAGTTCCTGATTGCCCGCGGCGCAACGGTAAACCTCGGTGTCAGTCCAGTATTTCGCCAGCCCGCCGCCTTTCACCACGACGAGGTTGCCCAGCAGGCTTTGCATGCCGACATCCAAGGCGTTATTCGCCGCCAAATCCGTCCGCATCGCCAGTTTGCACAAATTAGTGACGTCGAGACGGTCAATCCATTCCCCAACGGATTGCTTGTCGAGCCCTTCCGCGCCGGGGGACTTCCACGGCTCGTCCTCGTCAATCGGCTCGGCCATCTTGTCCATCTTGGGGAAAGCCCCGTCCATCTCATCCAGCAGCTTGCGCGCCTCCTGGTCGGACAACACCTTGCCTCCCAGCAAAACCGGCTCGGCCAGGTTTTTGTCCTCGGTCACATCCCGCATTTTCAGGCAAAACTTTTTGGCGTAATGCATCCAGGTGGGGTGGTTCGAACCGATCAATTCCGCGCCACCCTCCACAATTCGGCCCGGCACGAAGTCGGTGAAGGTCAACACTCGCCCGCCGAGGCGGTTGCGCGCCTCGAGCAGCGTCACGTCGTAGCCGAGCGACGCCAGTTCGTGGGCGCAGGCCAGTCCGCCAAACCCGGCGCCGATGATTGCCACCCGCCTGGCCCCCGCCCGTGCCCGCAACGGCCCGGCGGGCGCGCAGCAGCCAGCCATCACCCCGGCCGAGGCAAGCAGCACGGTTTGGAGAAAGTCACGGCGCGAGAACGCCTCGGGACGGTAACGGCGCAACAGGCGGGAATACAGGGAAAAGGACATGGCGACCCAGGGTTAGAGCGGTTGCTTCTTGGCTTACGTTGGAGATATTCATGCCCGAAAACGGGTTTAGAGTCAAGCGGGAGGACTTATGTCCGCCGCCGGGAGGCTGGGTCGGCGGAAGGTGGCCGGGAAGCGAGCCGTCGAGTTTGTTTGAAAGGGCCGCTCCCCCTCCAACCCCGCCCGCTTCTCCCCGGCAAAACAACATTTCGCTTGCGGTCAAAACTAAACGGTTTAGTTTAGTTATCCATGATACGCGTGAAAAACCTCGTCAAGACATTCGGCGAGTTCACCGCCGTCCGCGACGTGTCGTTTGAGGTCGGGCGCGGGGAGATTTTTGCCTTTCTCGGCCCGAACGGCGCCGGCAAGACCACCACCATCAAAATCCTCACCACCCTTCTGCGCCCCACCAGCGGCAGTGTGGAACTGGACGGGCTGGACCCCGCCACGCATCAAAACGAGGTGCGCCGGCGGTTCGGCATCGTCTTTCAGGACCCCAGCCTGGACGACGAATTGACCACTTACGAGAACATGGAGTTCCACGGCGTGCTCTACAAGGTGCCGCGCAAGGACCGCCTCGAGCGCATCGAGAAGTTGCTCAAGCTTTTCGAGTTGTGGGACCGCCGCGACGACATCGTGAAAACCTTTTCTGGCGGGATGAAGCGGCGCCTGGAGATCGCGCGCGGGATGTTGCACACGCCGAAGATTCTGTTTTTG
>CAZMLP010000812.1:0-4032 GCA_964566745.1 uncultured Verrucomicrobiota bacterium
CAAATCCTTGCTGATCGCCGAGCCGCCTTGCATCAACGCCAGCATGCCGATTCGCGTGAATTGGTGCACCAAACAGTTGCCGGATATGAACGCGCGATCCTCCACCGTCACATGCCCGGCGATCAACGCCCCGTTCGCAAGGATGATATTGTTCGCGAGCGCGGAGTTATGCCCCACGTGCGAGTGCGCCATGAAAAAATTACGCGCGCCGATCACGGTGTCTTCCGCGAGCTTGTTGGAGCGATGCACCGTCACATGCTCGCGAAAGAGGTTGTCATCACCGATGACGAGGCGGGTCGGCTCGTCGTGATATTTTAAATCCTGCGGCGCGTCACCAATCACACAGCCGGCGTGAAACCGGTTTCGCGCGCCAATCGTCGTGTGCCCGGTGAGATGAACGTGCGGCCCGATCTGGCAATTCGCCCCGACCACGACATGCTCGTCGATCACCGCGAACGGCCCGACGGTCACGCCCGCGTCCACTTGCGCCCGGGAATGGATGACGGCGGTGGGATGAATCATCGGACGACGTGGCTTCGGGGTTCGAGTGCGCGCACGGCTCGATTTTGCTCAAAATCCCGGCGCTGTCCAAACCTTCATGCCGGGAATCGCCGCTTCCAGTTCCTCAATGGGGACCTGTCGCAACCTCTGGGACACTACCCAGATGTGGCCCTCGGGATCGATCACGCGATAAGTCCGGTCCCCGTGAAACTGGTTCTCCGGCTCCTGCAAAATCCTGCCGCCCGGTGGCCCCGTTCACGCCGCGCGCCCGCAAAGCCCCGGAACTTGCCGGGCGTGAGGCCCGGGTTTTCCACCAGCCGGCGATCCATCCCGACCACATATTGCTCGGCCTGCTGCGCGAGGGATCGGGGGTCGCGGCTGTCGCACTGAAGAACCTCGGCATCCGTGCCGAGCTTCTCCGCGCTGAAGTCAGCCACGTCACCGCCTAAAGAAAAACGGGCGAACCCGTTGCCGGATCCGCCCGCAGTCGAAATTGCGCCCCTGCCTTAGCGTGTCCCCATGCCCACGCTCTGGACGGTCTGGAACAGCTTGCCCTCGGTCTTGATGCTCGGGGCGATGATGATCTCGGTCTCCTGAAACTCGCGAATGGTGCTGGCGCCCACGTTGCCCATGCATGTGGTGATCGCGCCGACGAGATTTTGCGAGCCGTCATCGACGGTCGCCGGTCCGAAGAGAATTTGCCGGAGCGAGCCGGAGAGGCCGACCTTGATGCGTGTGCCGCGCGGCAGGTTCGCGTGCGGCGTGGCCATGCCCCAGTGATTGCCCTTGCCCGGCGCCTCTTTGGCGCGGGCAAAGGCGCTGCCCACCATCACGGCATCCGACCCGCAAGCGAGCGCCTTGCAGACATCGCCGCCCTTGCTCATGCCGCCATCCGTGATGATCGGCACATAGCGGCCGGTCTTCTTGTGATACGCGTCACGCGCGGCGGCGCAATCCACTGTCGCGGTGACTTGCGGCACTCCGAGGCCAAGCACTCCGCGGCTGGTGCAGGCAGCGCCCGGGCCGACGCCGATCAGCACGCCCGCCACGCCGCAGCCCATCAATTCGAGGGTGACGCTGTAGGTCACGGCGTTGCCGATGATGACGGGAATCTTCATCATCTTGGTGAACGCGGCCAATTCCAGCGACTTGTACTCGGTGGAGATGTGCCGAACCGTCGAGACCGTCGATTGCACCACGAAGATGTCCGCGCCCGCCTCCTGCGCAATCGCGCCGAAACGCTCGGCCTTTTGGGGAATGGAGCTGACCGCCGCGAGCACGCCAGCCTTCTTCAGCTCTTTAATGCGTTTGGTGATCAGCTTCTCCTTGATGGGCTCCAGGTACATTTTTTGGAGCAGGTTGGTCACCTCGTCCTTGTCCGCCTTGACGACCTGCTCGAGCACCTCGTCGGGGTTCTCATAGCGGGTCTGGATGCCCTCCAGGTTGATCACACCAAGGCCGCCCAGCTTGCCCATCTCGACGCAAAACTTCACATCCGTGACCCCGTCCATCGCGCTGGCAATGACCGGAATCTTGAGCGTGATCTGGCTGCCATCCGGGCGCGGGATGTGGAAACTGGTGTCCACCTCGTTCGGGTTGATGGTGACTTCCCCCGGCACGAGGGCGATTTCATCGAATCCGTAGGTGACGCGGGCTTTACGGTTGCGGCCAATCCACATTCCCATAGTTTTTGCTTCTTTCGGTCGTTTTGTTGGCGGTTTTGTGATCCGGCGGCGCGCCTTGCGCCTTAAAATTGAATGTGATCGTTCGTTTTGCCGCATTGCGGGCAGCGCGAGCGGTCAACGTCGGCGTCGTCGGTATAGACGAACGCGCATTTTACACAACGAAAAATGTGATCCGCCGTCGGCGCCGGCTCGAACCGTTTCCGGCGCAGCTCGTAATAAAAACCGATTCCGCCCAGCGCGCCAAGCAGGATTACCACGTATCCCAGGATATAGGTGGTGAAGCTCATTTGGTGCCCGCTTCACCGGACGCGGCCGGGCGCGTGGCCCAGCGGAAGATTAACCGGCCGGAGCGCGGCTTGGTCGCGGGACCGGGCGCGGGGGTGAATTGGGCGGTGCGGGCGAGATCGAGCGCGCGGGCATCCGCGGCAATCTGGTCAACCGTCCGGCTGGTCGGCGCGGCGAGCAACCGGGCGGTTAGCACTTGTCCCCCGGCATTGACGAGCACTTGCACCACGGAATTGGTCATCAAATTCGTCGCTGTCAAGTCCGGCAATTCCAATGGCTCCGCCAAGTCGCTTGGAACCAGCCCGCCCTCGATGCGCAAAGTGCTGCCGCCCGGAAGTTTCAATCCGGCGGTTGCCGGCACGGAAGTTTCGGGCCGCACGTTCACCAGTTCCGGCAGACGGGCCGAGTTTGCCACAGGCAAATCCCGATCCACCATCCCCAACCGCGCGGGGTCCGCCGCCAGCCAGCGCGCCGGCTCGGACCAGTCGTTGAATTGGTAATTCAACGGTTTCGGGCGCAACCATGCCGGGCCGGAAAAATCGTTCAGGTGCGGCAAGGCGAGCAGGGTGGGGTCATTCCATCGTTCCGTCTCACTGACCGGACGGCCTGGGTTGATTCCGGACGCTCGTATCGTCAGGCCGGTGGTTTCCCGCGCCATTTGGGTCGCCGGTCCGCGCAGCATCATCGGCACCGCCACATGCACCGCGATCAGCAGCCCAATCGCGGTGATCCACCGTCGTGGCGACCAATGGGAGGGGAGGGTGGCGTCCATTAGTTGGATTTGACGGCGGCGGCGCCGGGGAAGAGGGGAGGCTGCCCGGCCAGCACCACCTCGCGGAACCCGGTCTCGTCGGCCAGCTTGTACAAAGGATTCAGCTGCTCGTAAGCCGTGCCCGCATCGACTTGCAACACCAGGGTCAATGGCGTGCCGGCGCGCTTGACCACCGCCCGCAACCGCTCGCCCAAGGCCTTGAACTGGATCGCTTGCGACTCGTAATACAATTGGCCGGAGCGATGCACGGCGAGATAGACCGCCGGGTGCGAGGCGTATTGGGGCGACTCCACCACCGGCAGCTTGATCCGCACACCGGGAACGCTGACCAGAATCTGGTTGAATGCGAAGATGACGAGCAGCAGAAAGAAAAACGCCATGAACGGCCCGGCGTTGATCTGGCCCGTGAAGATCTTGGCGTGACGGGGAAACCTCATGCCGCCTTCGGTTTTTCGCCCAGCAGGTTCAGCATCTCGCTGGAGGCGCGCTCCATGTCGAGCACGATGTCATTCACGCGCCCGACCAGATAATTGTAGGCGGCATAGGCGGGAATGGAAATGGCCAGGCCGAACGCGGTGCAAACCAGCGCCTTCCACACGCCCCCCGCGAGTTGCTCCACCGGGGAAAACCGGCCGTAGGTCTCAAGGGCCATGAAGATGTTGATTAGCCCCAACACGCTGCCTAGCAGCCCCAAAATGGGGGAAATCTGCGCGATGGTGGCAAGCAGGTTCAATTTCTCCTCAAGACGCGGCACCTCGGCGAGGCCCGCTTCCTCCAGCGCCTCCCGCA
>CAZMLP010000813.1:0-1621 GCA_964566745.1 uncultured Verrucomicrobiota bacterium
TGCGCCGGCGCATCTCGGCGGCGGCGGACTCGGTGAAGGTCACCATCAAAATTCGGTCCAGCGAGACGGGCGGGTCGGCGGCCAGCGCGCGGTCAAGGCAGCGCGCCACGAGCGTGCGCGTTTTGCCCGCGCCGGCGGCAGCCTGGACGAGCACATTGCCACGCGCGTGAATGGCGGCCAATTGGCTGGGGGTGGCCGGGCTCATGACGAGGGCGACACCGTCGCGGCGGAGCTTTTCCCCAACACCCGATATTCGTGCGTCCAAGGATCGATGCGGCAAATCGAGGCGTATTCACAGTAGTCGCACGCGGTCGCGTTGCCTTTGCGATACGGATCGACCGCCGCGTCCCCGGCGAACACGCGTTGGCCCATCTCGCGCAGGCGCGCTTCCACCCGGTCCAGCAGGGCGAGGAAGTCAGCGGCCGGCATGACATTTTGCGAGTTTTTAAGGGGCTGGCCGTCCTTGTTAAGCCGGTAGCTGAATTGGCCGCTCTTTTCCACGGACCAATGCCGGTCGAGTTGCGGCAGGATTTCCCGGCTGAAGCGGCCGGTATGCTGATAGGCGGCCAGCTTGTGGCCCGCGATTTCCGCGATCACCTCCCGCCGCGACTTGCCCGTTTGATACTGGCCGCGCAACGACACATAGAACACTCCGGCGGGAACCAGCTCGGCAACCTGAAAATGTTCCCGCGCGGCAGGCAGCCGCGCGAGCACTGCGAGATACGCGGGGAGCTGGATTTGGATGCCATGCTCCAGCAGGAGCGGGTCGATTTTGCGCCCGCCGGATTTGTAATCGAGCACCACGCACCACGCGCGCCGGCCGTCGCTGGCCGGATCGATCGCAAGATCCACGCGGTCGATTTTTCCGGTGAAAGTCATTTTGAGGCCGCCGCCCAAATCCATTTCCCAACCCGGCAGGGCGGGACGATCCCACTCGCCGGGCCGGGTTTTTTTGACAACTTGAAATGGCATCTCCACCGCGCGCGGATTGAACTCGTAAGAGCGCATCCAATAAATGATCACCTCGATGAAATCCTGCAACGCGGAGGTGAGGCTGCGAGCCGTGAACGCGCCTTGGTCCGTGGCGCGAAACAAGCCCGCCCCATACTCCGCGGCCACCACCGCCGCAATGCTGCCCACGCGCTCGCGCGCCTCCTGAGTGGACAGGTCCCGCCATTGCCTGCGCTCCATCTCCAGTTCGTCGTGAAAGCGCGCGAGGACCTCGTGCTGGAAACTCCCGCGCTCGCGAGCATCCACAACGAACTGTTTACGCTCCTCTGCGCGCAGGCCGGAGTTGACGAAAAATCGGAAAGGACAAGCGGCAAACTGCTCGATCCGGCTGACCGAGGTGATCAGATTGGGACCATATAACCCGCGCGCCATCGCTGGCGAAATGGAGTCTTCGCGGCGCCCCATGTCGCGCGCGCGGAGTCGCCAGGCGAGGGGCGCAACGGAAGGCAACGCCGCGACTGATTCCAGGCCCGGCTGATGAAAGCCCGGTTGCTGGCTGGCGGCGATTAACCGGCCCAGTTCGGTCGCGTGCTCCCCCACCATCCACTCACCGGGAAGATCCGACGTTTCGATCTCGAGCGACGGAAAGTGCCGCCGCAAGTGTCCGATG
>CAZMLP010000814.1:0-5116 GCA_964566745.1 uncultured Verrucomicrobiota bacterium
GATGATGAAGAGCATCGCGCAGGAGGTGGCCCCGCACCGCATCCGGGTGAACTCGGTGTGCCCGGGGGCGATCCGCACGCCGATCAACATGGAGGCGTGGGGCACGCCCGAGGCGTATCGCGAGCTGATGAGGCTGATCCCCTACAAGCGCATTGGCGAGCCGGACGACATTGGCCGCGCGGTGGTGTGGCTGGCCAGCGACAACTCGGACTACATCCACGGCGCCAGCATCTTCGTGGACGGCGGCATGACCCTCTATCCCGGCTTCGAAACCGGCGGGTGAGGGGGGTGATTCAGCAGCTTTCGGACAACGACCAGCCGGGAAAATGAGCCTCGCTTGTAAGGTTTTGGCAAGATGGCCGACTGTGATCTTACAGAGCCCGGTTGCTGGCTGGAACCGCGACCTTGAACCAACCGGGCAATCGGTTAAACTAGATCACTTTAAAATCGTATGTCCTCTACCAAACTTGTTGTTGTCACCGCCGCCGTCCTCTTGGCGGCGGTTCTTGCGGTCGCGCGTCACGGAGGCCGTGCGGCTGAAATTTCAACCCACGAACCAGAATCCATGAAAGATTTCAAAAAACCGGCGCCGGCGGAATTGCAAAAGAAACTGTCGGCCGAGCAATTCGCGGTCACGCAGCAGTGCGGGACCGAGCCGCCGTTTCACAACGCTTACTGGAACAACCACAAGCCGGGAATTTATGTGGACATCGTTTCCGGCGAGCCGTTGTTCAGCTCGCTGGACAAGTTTGATTCGGGCAGCGGCTGGCCGAGCTTCACGAAACCGGTGAACGGCGCGGAAGTCGTGGAAAAGAAGGACCTGACCCACGGCATGGTGAGGACCGAGGTGCGGTCGAAGGGGGCCGACTCGCACTTGGGCCACCTGTTCGATGACGGTCCCAGCGACAAAGGCGGGCTGCGTTATTGCATCAATTCCGCCTCGTTGAAATTTGTTCCCGTGGAGGAGATGGCCCAGGCTGGTTACGGCCAGTATCTCGAGCCGTTCGTTAAGGCGGGTGTGGCGAAGGCCTCGACCACCGAGACCGCCATCCTCGCGGGCGGTTGCTTCTGGGGCATGGAGGAGATCATCCGCAAAATCCCGGGCGTGACCAAGACGACTGTTGGATACACCGGGGGCAGCACTCCAGACCCGACTTACGAGCTGGTTTGCACGGGCGGCACCGGCCATGCCGAGGCGGTGCAGATCGAGTTCGATCCGTCGAAGTTGAGCTATGAGAAGCTGCTGGATTATTTCTATCGCATGCACGATCCCACGACGCTAAACCGGCAGCACAACGACGTGGGCACCCAGTATCGCTCGGCCATTTTCTACACCAGCGACGCGCAGAAACAAACCGCCGAGCGCGTGAAGGAGCAATGGGACAAGTCGGGGAAGTTCAAGCGTCCCATTACCACCGCGATTGTCGCCGCCACCAAGTTTTATTCCGCCGAGGATTATCATCAAAAATACCTCGTCAAAAACCCGGGCGGCTACACCTGTCACGTTTTGCGGGATTAATGCGGCATCAGGTCGGGATTCTTCGCGACGCCGCGTCCCTCCGGACGCGGCGCGACGCTGTGAAACCGCGTGGTGGGTGAGCGCTGTTCGTGGGCCCAAAAATCCTTGGAAAACACGGGGAGCGCCGCGCGCGGCCACGCCTTGGCCGTTTTGGCAATGGCCCGTTGGCGACTCGGGGAAAGGGAGGCGGCGCGCGAGGCGCTTGCCAAGGGGGAGGAACTGGCGCCGCCCATCATGCCCGGGCGCGTCGTCGAGGACCCGGGCGACGCCTGGAGGGCTTGGCTCTTTGCTCGCGTTTCGCTGGACGAGGCGGCCGGCATGATGCAAAGCGATCCCGCCGCGAATCGTGAACCGGGCGCGCCGTGAGGCCGGCATTGCCGTCCGCGGGGCGAGTATCAGAGCGGGGCATGAACGACGCCATGCTTTTGCTGGATGCCGTGGGGCGGGGCTGCTCCCAAGCGGCTGAAAAGTGCTGGAAGTGGTGTGCGCCGAGTTGCGGCGGCTGGTGGCATCCAGGATGGCCCTGGAGACGCGGGGCCAGACACTGCCAACAAAAGATGTCGCGGAATTTAGTTGGGCCGCCATTGCTTGCGATGCCCACCGGCTGGCTGCTCAAGCGCCCGGCGCGAGGCGACCGCTGGCATCGTGAACGCTTGGGCCTTGCGCGACGAGTTTTTCACGCGCGGCTTCAATCGGCACATGGCGCGGGACGTTTCCCGCCTTCCCTTGCGGACGCGCCCATTGAACCGCGTTCGTGATGACGCGTTGAACCTCCGGGTGGTGGTAGATCGGATAGGACTCGTGGCCGGGGCTGAAATAAAAAATCCGCCCGCTGCCACGCGTCCAAGTGCAACCGCCCCGGAAGATTTCCCCGCCTTGAAACCAGGAAACGAAGATCAACTCGTCGGGCGCGGGAATGGCGAACGGCTCGCCGTACATCTCGGATTGCGCGATCTCAATGCAATCCCCAATGCCCGCCGCGATGGGATGGCCGGGGTTCACCACCCATACCCGCTCGCGCTCGCCCGCCTCGCGCCAGCAAAGCCCGCAACCGGTTCCCATGAGGCGCTTGAAGATTTTGGAATAATGCCCCGAGTGCAAAACAATCAATCCCATGCCGGCGAGGACGCGCTGTTGCACGCGCGTGACCAGTTCGTCCGAGACCTTGTCGTGCGCGGCGTGGCCCCACCAGAGAAGGACGTCTGTCGTGTCCAGCAGGCCGGGCGGCAGTCCTTGCCCCGGCTCGTCCAGCGTGGCGGTGCGAATGGCGAGGCCAGGAGTCTTGCCGAGCGCGTCCGCGAGCGTTTGATGGATGCCACGCGGATAGATTTTCGCCACGGCGGCGTGCTCGCGCTCGTGAATGAACTCGTTCCAGATGGTGACGCGCAACTCGTTCGCGGTGCTCATGGGAGGATGTGAAATTTGCCGGGCTGCGGCCGGCCCTTATTTCGCGGGGACGCGGCCATAACCCGCCTCCGCCTTGCCGTCGGCCTCCAGCTTGCCGCAAGTCCAGAGCAGGCCATTCGCGAGCAGCCGCAGGTAATCCGGCGTGGTGGCTGTCTTCATGTCATGACCGAGGGTCGTGGCGAAGACCCGGCCTTTGCCATATTGGTACGTCCAGCAGACGATGTGTTCGCGACCGTCCTTGGGACTCTTGGCCTTGAGCAACTGGTGCGACTGGGGATTGATCGAGATGGTCTGGTACAATTCGTCGCCGGTCGTGCTCCAGTCCGCCGGAAAGACGCGCGTGATCGGGCTGGCGGGATCGAGCTTGGTCACGCTGAACGGGCCATAAGGATCGTGAACCTTCGAGCGCATGCCGCAAAAGGTCTCCCACTCGCTGATTTTGGGGGACTTGCGGAACGCGTGAACCGCGCAGTGGATCAACACGGACGGTTTGCCCGCCCTGGCAACATGGAGGGCATTGTCCAAAGCGTCGTCCGGCGCCTCGTCGTCGCACACATCGTAGATTACCGCGTCATAGGCATCGGCAAATTTTGGGTTGTGCAGCGTCTCGAGGCCGAACTTCACGTCAAACGTGGCATTCACCAGCGAACCCAGTTCCGTGGTGAGGTGCGGGGCGAGCTTGTTGTAGTCGTGATAACCGCCACCGGTAATGAACAGGACTTTGAGGGGCGCGACGGCCTTTTCCGCGGCGCTTATGACAAGGGAAGCGAGGGAGAAAGCCAAAAGAATGCCGAGCCGTGAGCGTGACGAGGCGGGGGTCATCATGTCAAACAGGGTATCCGGTTTACGGCACGGGGCAAGCGCGGGGTGATTGACGGCCGTGGCAGCGCGGTTAAATTGGGTTGGCGCGGCAAAACGCGCTTTACAAGACCCGGCCAACCGGTAATTTACCGCGAACGACACATAGATAGAAATATGCGAATTTCCATTCCTTTGCTGGGCGCGCTGGCGGTGGCGGCACTGTTTTCGGCAGGCTGCTCCGGTCCCGAGCAGAAACTCGGTCGTGGCGTCAATAACCTCACAGAATTTGCCCGCTTGGGCGAGATTCGCCGCTCGATGGAGGACACGGCGCTCTGGGAGAACACCGAGACGGCCTACACCACCGGCTTTTTCCGCGGCTTCAATCGCTCGATGGTTCGCACGGTGGTCGGGGCATTCGAGGTGCTGACCTTCCCGTTTCCGAGCTATGAGCCATATCTCCGGCCGGACAACGAGTTGTTCCCGGGCATGGCGGTGAACCCGGTGTATCCGGAGAGCTACCGGCCGCACTTCATCGCCGATCCGTCGTTCGGTCCTGACGCGATCATCGGCTTCAGTGGCGGCGACATCGCCCCGATGATTCCCGGCAGCCGGTTCCGCATTTTCGACTACTAAGCCGTCCCCTTTTCGCAAGCGGCGCCAACACTCGTTGTTGGCGCCTTTTTCTTTCATGAAGCTGGTTCGCGAGTCCCCCTGCAAAGTCAATTTGCTCCTCAACATCCTCGGCAAGCGACCGGATGGTTTCCACGAGTTGGAAACCCTCATGCAACCGGTGCCGCTCTGCGACACAATCGAGTTTGAGATGGCGTCCTCCGCTGTCGAGTTGACGTGCAGCGAGCCGAGTCTGCCGGTCGATGGCACGAATCTGGTTCATCGCGCGGCGACACAATTTCTCGCGGCGGCACGGGTTGACGCGGGTGTCCGGCTCCATTTGCTCAAACGGATTCCCATGGCCGCCGGTTTGGGCGGCGGCAGCGGCAACGCGGCGGTGACTCTTTTGGGCCTGAACGATTTGTTCGGCCGGGCACTTTCCCCGGAGCAATTGCAAACCATCGCGGCGGGCCTTGGTTCGGACGTTCCATTTTTCCTGCGCAACGGTCCCGCGCTGGCGGTCGGTCGCGGCGAGCGGGTGACGTGGCTGGAACCCTTCCCGGCGCTGAGGGGCGTTCACATCCTCCTGATTCATCCCGGGTTCGGAATCGCCACCGCGTGGGCATATCGCGAGTTGGCCAATTTCCCCGAGGCGCTGAATGGGCGGCCGGGACGCGCGGAAACGCTCGCCGCCTCGCTCCGCTCCGGTGATCTGGCCGGCGCCGGGCGCGAGTTCTATAATTCCCTCGAGGCGCCCGCGTTGCGAAAATATCCGCTCCT
>CAZMLP010000815.1:0-4827 GCA_964566745.1 uncultured Verrucomicrobiota bacterium
GGCTCCGCCCCGGACAAACCGCCCGGGAAGAGGCTCGCCATCATCAACATTACCCCGCTCCGCAACCGGCATGGGACGAGGAGCGGTTTTAGCAAGGACGTCATGAAGCTGGTATTCATAGCAGTTTTAATTTTCAAGCTCACTTGGAGCCGCCATCCATGGTCACGCGAAGAGTCCGTGAATTTCCATCTATACTGACCGTTTCCTCCCTGCCACCCGGCCAGCGGATCCAAAGCGCGACCGGGGCCTCCGAGTAACCGAGCACCTGCGCCGACGCGTCCTGGGACCAATAGCCGGACCCCGCCTGGACGAGCCGGCACGGTCCCTTCCTCCCGTTCGCGTAAACAAGGCGCGCGCAAGCGCCGAGCGCCTCCGGGTTGCCCGCCGGCCCGGCCAACTCCAATCGGAGGCCTGCTTTCGGATGGTGGTTCACATAAAGCTTGGTGGGTCCACGGTTTTGGGTCACGGCCAAGTCCACCCTCCCGTCGTGGTTAAAGTCCGCCAATGCCGCGCCACGTTGCTCCCCGGGCACGTTAATGCCGGAAACGCTGGCGTCCACGGCGCGAAAGGTTCCATCGCCCTTCCCGCGAAGCCAAAGCCCGCGCCCGCCGTCATCGCGAGAAATATCCGAGACTGTGCCCAGGAAATTTTGGCTCAAAAACAAATCCTCAATTCCGTCCGCGTCGAAATCACCGACATTGACGGAGAAGACCGGTGCGAGTTGGGCCTCCGGCGGAAATGGAACCCAGTCGAAACGCGTGCCGCGATTGAGGAGCACGCCGGACCGGAGCTCATTGGCAGCCAGAAACTTGGCAGTCGGATGGCGCTCGCCGAGGATGCCCCCGATGGTCGCCTCGCCAAAGGCCCGGTGGGTCGGGAACCGGGCGGCGAGATCGGGCCAGCCACGCACCAGCCAATTGCGATCCCTCACCGGGCGCCACCCGGCGACGCCTGGCCACGCCTCGATCAATTGGTCCACACCCTCGCCCCTCGGATCCTCGTAATAAATCCGCCAAGGCCCGGGCTGGCAAACTTCGTAGGCGGAGTTGCGCCCCCAGTTCCCCACCGCCAAATCCAGCCGGCCATCGCCGTCAAAATCACCCGCCGCCACGCTCGTCCACCAGCCGGTCCGCTCCGCGAGTCCCCAGGACGCGGTCATATCCACCAGCTTTCCCCCGATGTTCCGAAACACACGCACCGGGCCCCATTCCACCGCCAGTGCAAGGTCGGGTTGCCCGTCACCATCCAAGTCGGCGAAGGTGGCCCCGCTCACCAGCCCGGCGGTTTCAAGCGGCTTGCTTGCGGCGGCATTGGCTCGCAACTCCCCGCTTTCATTCAACCAGAGGGTGGAAGGCGCCGCCTCCGGATATTTGCCGGGCAAAAATCGACCGCCCACAAACAAATCCAAATCGCCGTCCCCGTCGATATCCGCCAATGCCATGGCGCCCGCGCTGGCGTGCCCCGCGGGCAGGCGGACGGGCGCGAGGGGGCTCGTTTCCGAGCAAACCAAGAGCTCGCTCTCCTGGCCTGGGGGAAGCTCGTGGTTTGAGACCGAGACCAGCAATCGACGATTTCCGCGCCCGTCAGGCCAGCCTAAAACCGCGCCTTGGTCCGCATTCGCGACCGGAAAGCCGCCGACCTTGTGAAAGCTTTGCCCGTGGTCGTTGGTAAACACCGCCAGGCTTCCGCCCCGACCCGAGGCGATGATCAAATCCTCCCAGCCGTCGCCATTCCAATCAAACCAACTAACCCCCGGCCCAAGCTGGCTGAGGCGCCGGGGCAGCGTTGCTTGCCGGCTCCAGTCGTCAAAAGCCTCGTCCACATGCGTGTGACCGAGCAAAGAGCTGGCATCCTCGAAAAGAACACCAGGCGCCGGCGGGGAAGCGACGGGTAAACTTTTCGACAAGGATTGGCGAATGGTGATGGGGGACTCCTGGAAAACCTCGTAGATCCGGTTCGGCGCAACGTTGGAAAGGGTGGTCAGGTCGCCATTGCGCCATTTGACCTCCAGTCGCATCGTCTCCGGCGAATCCGGGTTCGCGGCGAAGACCCGCATGGCTTGATCCCCCGAGAGGTAGCGTCCTCCACCGATCATTTCCTGCCCCTGCTTCAGTGAGTCCCGCGCCAGTTGAATTTTTGCCCCTATACCCTGGGTATTCGGTGGCAAGCCTCGTAACCGCACGGCCACTCGCCCGGCGGTGGCCTCATTACGATACAAGCCGGCTCCCGCATTCAGGTTGTTGACCACCAAATCCAGGTCGCCATCGTTGTCCAGATCGCCCAAGGCCATGCCGTTCGACACTCCGGGCTGGTCAAATCCCCACTCCCGGCTCATCGGCTCGAAGGTCCCGTCCCCCCGGTTTCGAAAGGCGGCATTGGGCGGCCGGAAATGAGGATAAAACTGGAACGAGCGTTTTAACTGATCGCGGGTCAAACGCGGCTGGGGATTCCGCAACGCGTCGTGGGTGTCCTGGTCCAGCACGTCAAATTCGAAGCCATTGCTGATCAGCAGATCCTCGTATCCGTCCAAATCCACATCCAAAAAAATCGGGCACCAGGACCAGTCCGTGGCGGCGACGCCAGACATCAGGGCGGCCTCGGCATAAGAGCCGTCGGGCCGCCCGAAAAACAGCATGTTCCGGTTGTAGCGGGGTTTTCCCTCGGCCCGCTCATATTCCGAAGGCTCGGGACGGTCACGCGTCAACTGGGTCATTCGTTTTCCGTGTTCCCGGGCGAGCATGTCCACCACAATAAAGTCATCGAGGCCGTCGCGATTCACGTCGGCAAAGTCGATGCCCATCGAGGCCCGGCTGGTGTGGCGCAGCTTCCAGGATTCCAACGCCCGAAATGTTCCCTTGCCGTTGTTGATCCACACCCGGTCGGCTTGCGAGGCGTTGTCATTGCACACGTAAATGTCGGGAATTCCATCACCGTTAAGGTCCCGAAACATGACGGCCAAACCCCAGTCGCGATAAGGCGGGATCACCTTGCCCTCCTCGTTGGTCCATTCTCCCGGCTCGAACTGGATGGGTGTGAAATGACCGTTCCCGTCATTCCGGTACAATCCGTCCACTTCGGGCAGTTCCCTCACTTTTCCATCCGCCGTGGCTTCGAAGCGATCCTTCCACCGGGGCATCGTGGTCGGTTGGTCATTCACTTTGTACACCACCCACTTGCCGTCCCGGTTCTGCAACCCAAACCGGGTGGTGGGATCGAAGAGATGCATCACGTCGATGTAGTGAGTGCAGTAAAGATCGAGGTCCCCGTCGCCATCAATGTCCGCCAGCGCCATCGAGGTGGCCGAGGCCGTGCGGGAAAGACCCGAATCCAGCACCTCGGTGAATCTGCCTTTGCCGTCGTTTAAAAAAAGTCTTGTCCCCGCCGCTATCCCGTTCACCAGCAAATCCAAATCACCATCCCCGTCCAAATCGGCGAAGACCGCGCCGGTGGAAAGCTGGTCCGCGCAAGCCGCCGCCCCGATGTCCATTGCCTCGAAATTCCAGTCGCCGAGGTTTCGATACAGCCCGTTGCGGCCTTGAAGATTGCAAAAGTAAATGTCCTGCCAGCCGTCCCCATCCACGTCCCCGATGGCGACGCCGGATCCGTTGTGCGCCACCGCGTTGGTCAGGTATGCGTCCCCTTGGAGCTGATTGGTGAACCAAACTCCCGTGGCCACCGGACTCATCAAAGTGAAACCTGGTTTCCCTGCCCGCCCTGGCTTCACTTCAACACTGCGGAATCCAGTTCCCTCAGACCAAGGCACACCAGCCACGGCGTGGTGAAGGCAGACCACCACCATGCACAGGCGCGCTACGAATTTGGCCCGGCTCACGGACGGAGCAAAGACGGGGCCTGTGGCCTTGTCAATTCTTCTCGATAAAAGCAAGCAGGTCCCGGAACTCGTCGTCGCTCAGCTTGCTGAGTAGCCCGGATGGCATCAGCGACGAGGTTTGGGCGGCCAGGCGGGCAATTTCCCCGCGCGGCACACGCTCCACCGATTGGAGGGAGGCAATCGTCACGCTCTCGTCCGCTTGTTCCGTGATGAATCCGGTCAGGATGGTCCCGTCCTTTTTTTCCAGTTGAAAAGCTTTGAACCGGTCCTCCACCCGGCGCGACGGAAAAGCCAGGGCTTCCGCCAGCTCGGCGCGCGACAGTCGCCGCGTTATACCGCTTAGATCAGGACCAAACAGGCGCTTTTCACCCCCGGAGGCGCCGCCGCCATGGCACGTGGGACACTGCAACCGTTGAAATATAGTCGCGCCCCGTTGGGCGGTTCCACCATGCGAGGCTTCACTCTGAATGAAGCGGCTCACTTCCTCATCCGAGCGCTCCCTCGTCGCCGGCGAGGCGCCCGGAACGAACGCTTCCCCAAATTTTTGCCGGTACCATTTTCCCCAGAAGCTCGAGAAGGCGTCACGGTCCGCCTCCCCGGCCCGGCCGTTCGGATCCGCGTCCGCCCGATATCCCGGCCGGTGCTTTCCCGCGAGTGTGGTGAGCAAACGTTCAGCGGAATACATCAGGCTCAGGCTCGAACTCGCGCGTTCCAGGCAAATCGCGGCCAGTTCCCGCGTCAAAGCCGGCCGATGCTCCACCAATGCCGCCGCCATGGCGCGCGCGGTCGCATCCTCTGGATCGCGCAAGCCTTCGAGCAGAAAGGGCACGTTCCCCGGGTCCACCGGTTGCTTCACCAGGCTTCGGAGCAATGCCTGGCGCGGCAGGGGCGCGGGACCCGTCCGCAACGTTTCGCGAATCCATTCACCGGTTCGCGCGCTGGCGACACGAACAAGGGCGGCGGCGACCCGGGCCTGCGCCTCGGGTCGCGTTTGG
>CAZMLP010000816.1:0-4575 GCA_964566745.1 uncultured Verrucomicrobiota bacterium
GCAAAAACTTGGTTGTTTTTGATGTAGGGGAAAATTTGGTCGTAGGCCTCCATCAACCAAAGCGCATGGGATCCCGAATCCCCGGTGTAGTACATTTTGCCGTTCCGCACCGAGAATTCACTGCTCCAGTCTTGACCCGCATCGAGGTCCGGTGACATCAAAGAGAGGCGTGTGTCGTGCAAGCTCATTTCGAGCGCCGGCCAGTCGTAGGCCCACCTGACGAGTGCCATGGCGCCATCGTGACCAACGTTCGGATCCCCGGCGGTGAAGTAATTCAACGGGAGTTGCAAGCCATACAGGGTGCCGTGTGTGTTCATCACCGCGCCTGCGTATAGCAGGTAACGGTAGCCCAGCAGCGCGGCGCGGGGCGTGTTGTAGATGTCCGTGGCTAGCGCGGGGTAATCCGCTTTGCGAAAGAAGATGCCAGTGCCATCGTCCGGAAAGGTTCCAGGCCACGGCACGCCAGCCAATATGTCACTTTGTGTGAAGGTGACACCATGCGTGGCGTCGAGAAAGTCGAGCGGGTCAAACGTGTGGGGCGGCTGGTTGAAGAGCTCGAGGTTTTGCAAAGTTGGGTTAACCCAATTGTTCAGTGTGACTCCGGAGGGCGGCTGGGTAAACGCGACGACGGTGCCATCCACTTGGAGTTGGGTGTTGAGCGGAGGCAGCGCGTTCCAAATCGCGTCGTCCCGTTGCTGGCGGGCAGTGGTCAAAGTGGCCAATTGAGTGCTGAACCCCGGTGCGATGTTTTGTTTCGTTTTAATCGCAATATCCGGGAACTGGCCGAGCTGATCGAACAGGGAAATCCGCTGAAGCCAGACTGTTTCCTGGGCGCCAGGGGGAAGCCGAAAGGTAAGGGTGACATCGCCGGGCTGGTCCACATGCACGTGAAATCCCTGCATTCGTCGTGGAATGAAGCTTTGCTTCAACAGCATTCGCCCGTGCGCCAGCGTGGCTCCGCCTGTGGTATAGTGCGCCTCAAAATCCATCGGGCACGGTTGCCAAACACGATTCAGACTGCCGCGGCCTTTGGGATCGATCGATCCCCACACATAAAATGTGTACAAGCCGATCGGCATGTTGGGAATGTTGATCGTAATGGGCGCGTCGCCCGGAGCCAGCGGCAGATACGGCTCGTTCACCGTGCGCTGGAGAAAATTGTTCTGGCCGTCGTATCCCACGTTGCGCTGGACAGAATGAGTCTGCGCCCGGCTGGGGTCGAGATCGACCGGTGTCCAGTTGTTGGTATTGGGCTGGGAAAGTCCGGCGGCGGTGGACGCGAAAATCGTGGGATGCAGAGATTGTGGAAATTGCGGCTGGGCTTGAAACAAGGCGGACCGGTAGATATCGCTAATTCGCAGAGCCTTGATTTGCGCGCCAGCGTTGCCGAAATTGAGTACGGCTGGGAGATACTTCGCGACGGATTGTTGTCCCTGCGTCCAGTTGGCGTTAAGAACTTGCGGCGTCGGAATATACAAAAAGTCCTGGTTCAAAAAGTCCCCGTTCAATTCGCGAGCGGCCGCCAGCACCTGCTGCCCGGAAAAATCACACGCGAACGCCACATAAACCCACTTGTCAGTGGCGCCCTTTTGTATGGAACGCTGGTTTCCCCCCGCATAAGGCGCGACATAAAAATTCACCTCCGGGCAATAAATACGAGTCTGCACTCCGAAATCCTGCTGCAGTTTCAGCTCGAACGTGACGAATGGATTGTCGTTGGTCCAACTGCAGAGCTCGATGGTGTCAACAATAGGCGAGGAAAAAGGAACCTTGACAATCATCTCCACCGTCCAGGCATTGGTCGGGAAGTTATTGGCGCTCGCAATGCCAATTGGCCCCTGGTATCCGCCCCCGGCAATGAATTGCGCCGCCGTCGTCACCAAGTTCGCGTCTCCGGCGGCGAAGTCGGCCTGTGTCTTGGCGGAACTGAGGTCCACCAAAAACGTGGTATTTGCGTCTTGGGTGAATGTCAATGGCACTGGCGCGAACGTATAATCCAGCCCGTTGGCGTTTACTTGGGCGCGGGCCGACGCCATCCCAACCACCAAGCCCAAGGCCGCCAGCAGGACTGTCGTTCGAATCCTTCGCATAAATTTCATCCTTAACGAGTGAGTGACCGAAACCGCGCGCGCGGGCCGCTCCGCTGGACGACAAAATCCAGCATCCCGCGCATGAAACCGTAACCGTAGCCAAAATGGTAGCATGGAAAAACCAAAGGCAGTAGAGGCAACATTTCCCAGCCCGCCCCTGACGCCGTCAACACTGAAACAGCCAACACACAAAAACCATAAATCGCAAGCATAGAGGCAAGCGAAAGCGCGGCGTAGTTGAAAACCATCCCTCCCGCGGCGGGTTGCGCGCCAGTGGCCACTCCCGCCAAAAAAGCGCCCAAACAAACCAGGGCGAGGGCTCCCAGCGTAAGGAGGAACGCCCCGGGCACCAAGTGCCGGATCGAGGCGGGCAACTTGTGTTTTTGGATCACTCGCACCTTCCAGTAGCCGTATTGCATGTACTGGCGGAACAACGAGGAAAGCGAACCCCTGGGCCGGTACCAGCTCATAATTTTTGGACTCTGCCAGATTTTGCCTCCACCCCGGACAATACGCAGGTTGTGCTCGTCATCCTGGTTACGAACCAGTTCCTCATCGAACATCCCAAACCGGTTAAAAGATTCCTTGTGCCAGCAGCCATACGTGACAGTATCCACGAAGCCCTCGTAGTTTACGTTGTGAAATCTTGCTCCCCCGACGGAAAACGGCGAGTGATAGGCGGCGGCAACGGCTCGTTCCAGCCACGTAACCGGTTTGGTGCGGGCCGGTCCTCCCACGTTGTCCGCCCCGCTTTTTTCCAGCAGTTCCACGCACCGGCAAACATAATCCGGGGCATACTCCGTGTGAGCGTCCATGCGCACGATAATGCTGCCTTTGGCCGACCGAATAGCAGCGTTTAATCCGGTTGAGGCGATCCGGCCCGGATTGTCGATAAGGCGGACGCGCGGATCCACAGCCTCCACTTTCTTCAGGATCTCGCGGGTTCCGTCATCAGACATGCCATCGGCGATGAGCACCTCCATTCCGCCCTTCGGTGGTTGCTGTCTCAACGCCGACTCAACACATTGCGCGATACCCGCCCGCTCGTTTCGGCAAGGAATAATCACTGAAACCATCGGAGGCTGGTTGGGTGGACGGTTATTCGTCACAGATTCAAACTATTGGGATGACGACCGGGCGCCCGAGTTGGACACTTTGGAAACAATAATCCGGTATTTCCCGGCCCAGGTCCGCTCGATCTGCGTCACCAATTCGACCCTGATTTCGGCTTCCCCAACCAAATCCCGCAACGCCTGGCAGAGGGATTCTGCATTCTCCGGAACCCATTGGCTGCCAGGGACGATCCTGATCTTGAACAGCCCGATGGCCTCCTGCACAATCTGGGCCTCGCGGATGTCATAGCATGGATCGAGAATTCGGTCAATCTGCACGATGCGCCGACCGTCCTTCGTCACAATCACGTCGTCGTTGCGGCCCAGCAATCCCCGTAGCCTCGGCAAGGAGCGCCCGCAGGCGCATGGTCCCGGATCGGGATCGGCTTGGGCCAAGTCTTGAGTGTCATACCGGATCAAGGGCATGTCCATGTTCAGAAGACCCGTGGTGACGATCCTGCCAGTCTGACCGGCCGGCGCCGGCCGGTCATTCTCGTCCAACAGCTCGACATGCCCCGCCTCCGGCCATAGATGCAGTTTTCCCGCGGAGCACTCGCTCGCCGCGCAGGCGATTTCCGCCATCCCGTATGTCTCGCGCACCGGGCAGCCGAAGCCACGAGTAATGATCGCCCGCTGGCTCGCCAGCAAAGGCTCGGAGTCGGTCAAAACCAGTTTGAGCGGCACATTGGTTTTGCTCTCCAGCGCCGCTTGGGCCAGCAAGGCAACGCTACTGGAGTAACCGAGCAGATAATCCAGCCGGTACTCCCGAATAGCGGCCAGATAATCGGCATACGAGTGCGGGCCGACGTGCATGCTCGATAGATACAACTGGCGCAAAGCGGCGTTCCACACCCAGTAAGGAGGACGCCGCTGATTGAAGGGCACCACCGGCTGGCCGCCAAAATGTCCCCAGCGATTCTTCTGGCTCAAACCATTCCAGAGCCGAATCCTCGCCTCGCAAAGCGCGTACCATTCCTGATTGGTGGCGGGGGTTCGCCAAAGAGTGATGGGGGTTCCTGTGGTGCCACTGGTGCTCAGTTCTTCCATCTTGCGCCGGTCGCAATCATCCGCCACAAACAATTCGGGATTTTTACGGACGAACTCCTTTTTTAGGACCGGCCAATTCGCCAGTACTTCAATGGGCGAGTTGTCACCATTGCGACGCCGCTCCTCCCAATAGCGCCGGTAGTAGGGCACCCGCGTCGCCGCCCGCTTCAACAATCGGAGAAGCCGCTCGTTGGTCCAGTCACTCCATTGCGAGACCGTCCACGCGTCGCGGGCGATCGCCTCCCCGGCCAGCCGCGCGGTTGCCGGACCGTAGCGGATTCGTTTGAGCGCGCGGCCTCGAATATTTGCCGCCCAGTTGCGCGCGA
>CAZMLP010000817.1:0-7007 GCA_964566745.1 uncultured Verrucomicrobiota bacterium
CGCGCCCGATGAAAACCACGGTTACCCTGCTGGCATCCTGCTGCCTCTGCGCGGTCGCGACCGCGGCCGAGACGTCCACCAAAGTGATGTCCCTGCAGGACTGCATCCAGACAGCCTTGGAGCACAATTTCGACCTGAAGATCGAGCGCTACAACCCGATGATCCAGCGCTACAATTTGGATGTGGCGGAGGGACAGTATTACGATCCGGTCCTCACCAGCGGTTTTCAGCAGAACTTCAACTCGTCCGAGGGCGGCGCTTATGATCCGACCCTCGGATTTCGATCGCTCCAAAGCGAGAACTACAACGAGTTGTACCAGGTGGGAATTGGCGGCTACGCCCCCACTGGTTTTCGTTATGACGTGGCCGGCAAACTCACGCGGAACATCGGCACCAGCTTTCCCAACGGCTTTCAAAACAACGATAGCGTGTCTCTCCGGATGTCCCAGCCGCTGCTCCGTAATTTGTGGATCGATCCGAGCCGGGCCAACATCATGGTGGTGAAGGAGCAGATCAAGCGGGCCGACTGGACGCTCCGCTTGCAGATGATGAATGTCATCACCCTCGTTGAGCAGGCGTATGACGATCTCATTTTCGCGCGGGAAAACATCAAGGTGCAGGAAAAGGCCCTGGAGTTGTCCCAACGCCTCTTGTCCGAGAACAAGAAGAAGGTGGAAGTCGGCGCGATGGCGCCGCTGGACGAGAAGCAGGCCGAGTCCCAAGTGGCGGCCAACAAGGCCAATCTCATCGCCGCTCGCGCCAATCTGGACGCGCGCCAGAATGCCCTGCGCATTTTGCTCACCGACAATTACCGGGACTGGCACGCGATCAACGTTGAGCCGCAAGGCGGACTGGTTGCCGTGCCGGAGACGTTTGATTTGCAGGAAAGCTGGACCAAAGGCCTCGCCCAGCGGCCCGACTTGATGCAGCTCAAGGCGGATCTCTCGGTGAGCCACATCACCGCCCGGCTGGACCGCAACCAGGTGCTGCCGGATTTCCGCGCCAACGGCGGATTCGGCCTCAGCGGGCTGGACGGGACGCTCCAGGGCGTGATGGATGACATCGGCGCGCGCCGAAACCCAAACTGGTATTACGGCTTCAGCCTCAGCGTGCCGATCGCGAACCGTGCCGCCCGCTACACCTACCGCGCCGCGAAACTCGCCGAGGAGCAGACCGGCGAGCGCCTCAAGCAGTTGCAGCAAAACATCCTGATGCAGATTGACGACGCGGTCAAAACCGCCCAGGCCAATTTCGAGGCGGTCACCGCGCGGCACGAGGCCGCCCTTTACGCCCAGGCCGCCCTCGACGCCGAGCAGAAGAAACTTGAGAACGGCAAGAGCACGAACTTCGAGGTGCTGCAATTGCAGAAGAACCTGACGGACGCGCTTTCGGCCGAGTTGAGCGCCATCACGGATTACAACAAGGCCCTGGCCCAGCTCGCCTTGCGCGAGGGTTCCACCTTCGAGCGCCACAAGCTCAACATCCAATCCCGGAAGTGATTTGGAAATGACGAAATCCGGATCACGAATGACGGGAAAATAACCAAGGCCAATTCCCAAAGCGCGAGTTCTCACGGAATTCGCGCGGGCTGGTTCGGCGCGGTCCTCGGTCGTTGGTTTTTGAGATTTCTTTCGTCATTCGGAACTGGGATTTCGTCTCTTTCAAATGCCTCCTTTCCTGGCCTTTGACAACATCACCCGGCGGTTTCCTGGTGTGCTCGCGCTGGACGGGGTGAGCTTTGCCGTGGAACGCGGCAGTTGCCACGCCTTGATGGGCGAGAACGGCGCCGGCAAGAGCACGCTTGGCAAAATCCTCGCCGGCGTGGACCAGGCGGATGCCGGAGAAATCCGCCTCGACGGGAGCCTCATTCGCCCGGCAGGGCCGCTGGATGCCCGGCGCCTGGGCATTGCCATGGTCCACCAGGAGCTGGCCTTTTGCCCCAATCTTTCGGTCGCCGAAAACCTTTGCCTGGGTGACATGCCGCGCCGCCTCGGCTGGGTGGCCCGGGACCGGATGCGCGACCGCGCGCGCGGAATGCTGGAGGAAATCGGCGCGGACTTTGATGTGGACCTTCCGATCCGCGAGCTTTCCACCGGCCAGGAACAAATGGTCCAGATCGCCGCCGCGCTGGGCACTGGGGCGCGGGTGATCGTGATGGACGAGCCGACCAGCTCCCTTTCCGTGAGCGAGAGCGAGCGGCTTTTCCAACTGCTCGGCCAGCTCAAAGGACGGGGAATCACGGTCATTTATGTGTCGCACCGCATGGAGGAGATTTTCCGCCTTTGCGACCACATCACGGTTCTGCGCGACGGCCGGCATGTGGCGACCAGTCCCCTGGCCGACACCACTCCCGACCGCGTCATCCATCAAATGGTGGGGCGTGAAGTGGTTAGCGTGACACCCCGCCACTTGCAGCGCGTGTTGGGCGAGGAGTTGTTGCGCGTCGAGAACCTCTCCTCTCCCGGAAAGTTTCGCGGGGTGAGTTTCGTCCTTCGAGCGGGCGAGGTGCTGGGTTTGGCTGGATTGGTGGGGGCGGGACGGAGCGAGGTGGCGCAGGCGATTCTTGGCCTGGATCCCAACGCCACCGGTCGCGTTTGGGTGCGCGGAAAAGAATTGCCGCCGGGCAGGGTCGCCGCCGCGCTGGCGGCGGGATTGGGATTGCTGCCCGAGGACCGCAAGCGTCTCGGCTTGGTGCTCTCGCTCAATTGCCGGGAGAACGGCTCGCTCGCCGCGCTGGACCGGCTCACGACCGCCGGCTTTGTGCGGCGCGCCGAGGAGCGGGCGCTGGTGGCGGGCTACGCGGAACGATTGCGGGTGAAGACACCGTCACTGGAGGCGCCCATCGCCGGATTGAGTGGCGGGAACCAGCAGAAGATCGCGCTGGCGAAATGGCTGGCGCGCGAGTGCGGGGTGCTGATCGTCGATGAGCCGACGCGCGGCGTGGACGTCGGCGCAAAGGCGGAGATTCACCAGTTGCTGGACGAACTGGCCTGCCAGGGGCTGGGGTTGATGGTCGTCTCGTCCGAGCTGCCCGAGGTCATGAACCTCAGCCGGCGCATCCTGGTCATGCGCGGCGGCGCGGTTGCTGGGGAGCTGGAGCGCGACGCGTTTACCCAAGCCAGCCTCATGCGCCTCATGGCCGGAGTGTCAAGCGGCCAGGAGGCACAGCCGTCTTATTGAACTCGCACGCGGAAAAACCTTTGTGTCGCGCCGCTCAAATCGATCGATATTGCCACCGACGCGCCCGGGGCCGTCACGGTTGATCCCAACGGCGTCCATTGGGCGGCGCCGAGGTCGTCTTTGTATTCCACGCGATAGCTCGCGCCCGGAGTCGCCTCCCAGCCGAGCACGAGTTGCCCGTCTTTCAGCGTGACGGGGCCGAGCTTGGGCGAGGGAGCGGCCGGCGCGCAATTGTTCGCCGCGCGCGGGGTGAAATTTGGCATCGCCATTATGTTCGTCGAGCCGTCAGGGCAACGCCCCTGGCTCACATCGTCGCTCTGCGGGCCAAACGTGACCGCGTCAATGGTCGAGCCGTCCGGGGCGAACAGCCCGATTGACTCGCCCTTCGCGCTTAATTGAAAGTTGACATGCAAATCCGGCTGGCCCGCCACGTTCTGCCCCGGCTCGTTGTCCGCCCACACCAGCAAATGCCCCCCGGCCGGAATGGGATAACCCGCGGGAATCTTGAACTGGGTTTTGTTGTCGAGCGTGTCGGTGAGATAATAACCCGCGAGGTCCGCCGTCGTTCCCGCGGGATTATATAATTCGAACCAGTCATCATACTTGGCCGAGCCACTGGAAATGTCCGCCACGGCGGTCGTATTGGCGGCCATCCATTCGTTGATGAGCACAACGGGCAGGGCGGAGGCGGCTCCGGTGTAGTTTGCCACGACGTTTTTGCCGGCGCCGGAAACGGGGTTGCCGTCGCGGTCCAGGCCGGTGATCGCCAGCGGGCTGGTGGCGCGCGTCAAGGGAACCTGCAGCACCCAGTTGGTCACGGTGGTCCAAGTGACCGGCCAGTCGATGCCGTTGACCTGGATCGTCTTCACGGTGACGGGCGCGGTGCCGGCCAGTTGGAGCGGGCTCGCGTTGGTGGTAAACGTGTCGCCGCCGGACACCGTGAAGTCCGCCGCGACTTTCGCCAATTGGGTCAATAAAGCGGTCCGGCGGTCCTTGAACCAGGTCTTCACGGCGGACGGACTGGACAGGCTGGAGCCGTCGCAATAACGAACCCCGTTGGCCACCAGCGAGCTGTATTTGGCATCCATCAACGGGTTGCAGTTCTCCGCCGCCAGCGGGCCGTCCACCGCCGCCTGCACCGCGCGGAAATAGGCGCGGCGAAACGGAGGGTGATTGTACACGCGTGTGACCACGGGATCGGCTGAATTGAACAGCGGACCGCTGCTCGCGGTATAGTTGCCGGGGCCGCGAGGAGCCGCCAGCATCAACCAGTCGAGGTCAAACATGTAGAGCTGCCATTTGCCATCATACGGTTTGTAAATGTACATGTTCTTGCCGATGTCGTGACCCCAACTGTCAAAGTTATTGATGATGTGCTCGACCGCGAAAATCCCCATCCACTCCTCCATGTCCACGAGGCTCTCGAAGGCGCTGGTGTAAGGCTCGGGACTGGCGGCGTTCGCGGCGTCCACGAGATTGAAAATATTCGTGTAATTGTTGGGTGTGTCAGTGGCGCGTTTGTTCCAGCTCCAACGGTAACGCGCCTGCTTTTTGGCGCCGCCGGTGGTGGTGAACACCTGCAGGGTGGGCATGGCGTCGGAGATCAGCCCGCCACCGTCGTTGAACTCGAACGAGCGGTCCACTTTGAACATGTCGCCGTTGTTCGAGCCGGTCCAAGCTTTCACAAAATCGCCGGAGGGCTGGTTCACCGCCTCAAACACGCCGCCGCGCTGCTCGTCCGTCACACCATTCACATGCAGGCGGATGATGTAGCGGTGGCAGGTGGGCAGGCCGATGCGCGCCGCGATCCAGTAGGCCATCTCCTCCTGCATGGCGGTGGACTCGCCGCCGTGGCCGCCCGGCCAGTCGAGGACGAAATCGGTGTCGCCCAGCAACCGGTCATCCTCCGGAAACGAGAGCGTGTAACCGCACATGCCGCAAGCCGCGCCGCAATAGCCGGGCGAGATGTAAGGGCTGCCGGCGAACAACGCGCGCGAGTTGTAAATCACCCGCTGGTTGCCGAGAACAAACGTCACATCGAGTGGCGTGTTGTTCAACCGGCTGCGACTGTTCCAGGTGTTCAGGGTCGCTTGCGTCATCCAGATGCGGTAAACAGGGAAATTTCCCGTCGGCTGCGCCTCGCCGAACCGGACCAGGCATTCGCGTTTCGGCGCGTCGTTCGGGAAAATAGTCGTGGTGGGCGCTGTCGCTCGGTCAGCGGCTTGCACGTAAAAGGCGATCAACGCGCCCGTGGCTTGGGCGGGAATCGTGCCGCTGTAAACGCCGTCCCCGGCGATTGAATCACCGCCTGTTCCATCATCCTTCATGGCAACAGTGGTGTAAGTGGTTGCCGGGTCGAGGCGATATTTCAGCGTCACGTTGGCCACGCCGTCGGGATCATTCACGCGCGCGGTTACCACCACCGCCTGCCGGTCGGCCGGCAGAACAGGCGTGTGGATCACCTCGGAAATGGCCGGCCCGGCGTTGGCGACGCGGCGGCTGTTCGGCGCGCCCGGCGTGCCGGGATTTGGCGGCAAGGTCATTGCGCCGACCGCCTCCAGCCAGTCCCCGCGCAAACGCAAAAGAACATTTGCGGCGCCCTTCAACCAGCGGATTTTTGCCTGAATGGTCGCGGTCGAGCCGCTGGGGAGATTCGACGTCAGCGGAACGCGAACCCGGTTCACCTGGTTGTCGCCGCGCTCCACCGCGCGGATACGATAACTCTTGCCACTGTTAAAACCTTGGGTGGAATCGAGGCTGGACTGGTCCTCGGTGCCCTCGGCAGTCCAGTTCCGGGCGTCGGTTTCAAACGACGAGTTGGCGATCAGGTTCACCTTGCTCGCGTTCAACACCTGCACGTCGTCGATCAGGCACTCGCCCGCGCCCTGCAAGAGCACCTGCAACTGGTCAGCGGGGGTGAAACCGTTGTCGAGCACCCCGGTGGTGACGACAGTGGTCCACGGCGCCTTGCCGGTCTCGTCGCTGTCGGCCCAGTTGGCCGCGAGCGTGGTGTCGCTCTCGGGATCAATCAACTCAAGGCTGCTGCCTCCCCCGGCGGACCATTGTCCCCAGCGCCCACCGTTGTGATACGTGACCTCGCTCACCACGGCATGGATCGTGTTTGTGCCTATTCTTCCATCCACATTGGTAACCAACCACGACGAGGGCATGGCCAGCGCGACCCGTTCACCGCTCCCGGCCAGCGAGCCGCCAAAATTTCCCACCACATTTCCAGGGCCGAGGTTGGTGTACATCGCGCGCAGACGATCGGCGTTGCGCGCAACAGCGAGATAACCATTTGGGCTCAACAAGGTGTTTGCCGGAATGGTGAAATTGATTCCCGAAACGAATTTCCAGCCGCCGAGATTCACCGGATTTTTGCCCCGGTTATAAAGCTCCACGTATTGCTCGTCATCATTGCCGGAGGCTGGGTGATACATCAGCTCGTTGATCACGATGTCGTTGTGATAAGGGCCTCCATTTGTGCCGCCCGGGGTGGGGCTGGCCAGCAAGCGGAAGGCGGGGCCGCCGTCCGGCACGCGCTCAAAGGAAAGATTGTTGGCCTGCCCGGAAAAGCGAACGGCATCGATTACCCGTTGGCCCGGGTTGCGGAAGTAAAGGGTCTCGCCCTCGGACTTGACCGAGAAGCCAAGCTGGCTGGAGTCCACGGAAAGAAAACCGCGCGCCTGAATCACCGTGTTTGGCGGAAAGGCAAACTTGTTCGTGTCCGGATCGTCACTGAGGAAACAGCCGCCCAAATCCAGCGCCTGGCCTCCACGATTGAACAACTCGATAAAATCCGCTTGGGGCGGATTGTCCGCGTGCCC
>CAZMLP010000818.1:0-2117 GCA_964566745.1 uncultured Verrucomicrobiota bacterium
CTCGTCCACCATGTCGCCATTGGGTTGCTGCGCGTCCTCAAAAATAAACCCGCTGGTCGGGCTGCCCCGCAACTGGCCGTTGACGTACAGCCAATGGAAGCGGCGATGATCCGTCCGCTGGCCCAGTTGGTCCAGCATCCAAAAGAATGTCTGCTCGCGCTGGCCGGTGTCATCGCTGCCCAAGTTGGCGGGCGCGTTCAGCACAAAGTCGTTTTGGCCGAGGAAGCGCTGGTCGTCCGGGAAGCTCATCAGGTAATTGCAATTGTTTCCCAGCGGGCCGTCATAGCCCCCCCAATGGAACGGGCTGCCGCTGTAGAGCGTCTGCATGTTGTACACCACGCGGCTGTTGCCGTACACAAAGGTCGCGTCGAGGGGATGGTTGCTGCCGCTTCCCAGCGCGATCCACTCGTCCTCCGTCGCCTGGGTGAACCACATCCGGTAAATGCCCAGGCTGGTCGGAAATTGTGTCTCACCGTACAGGACGAGGCACTCGTGGGCCGGCGCCTCCGCGGGAAATGACGTGGTTCCCCGGGTTCGCGCGTTGTCCGCCGCCTCCACATGGAAGGCCACCAGTTTGCCCTCCGAAATGTTGTTGCCGGGAATGGTCGCGGTGTAGATGCCGTCGCCCGCCACCGCGTCGCCATTCAATCCGTTGTCCACCATGTTGGTGCTCACCTCGGTGATGGATGGGTCCACCCGGTATTTCAGCGTCACAGAGGAGACGCCATCGGGATCGGCCACCCGCGCTGTGACTGTCACCGGCTGGAATGCCGCGGGCAGCACCGGATAATGCGTGACGTCATAGATCGCCGGTCCCGCGTTGGCCACCGCGCGAGTGTTGCGCGCGCCCGGCGTGCCGAGATTCGTTGGCAATTTCGCGGCCCCGGCCGCCTCCAAATAAGCCCCGTGCAGGCGCAGGAGAATTTCCGGTGTGCCGCGCAGCCAGCGGACCCGCGCGCGGATGGTCACCACCGAGCCGATGTCCGGCGTCGCGGTCAACGGCGCGTAAATGAGGTTTGGCCCGGTGTCGCCGCGCGCGGAGGCGATCACATGCAGGCTGTGCGGGCTCTTGTTGTAACCGGAGTTCTCGAGCCTTGATTTCACATGCGTGCCCTGCGCGGTCCAGCCGCTTAAACCGCCGTCAAAGGTGGGGTTGGGAACCAGGTTCACGCCTCCCTGGCCAATAACCTCGACGTTGTCCACCAGGCATTCGCCGGGATCGAGCAGGATGATTTCGATATGGTCGGGGCCGAACTGCGTGCTGCCATTGTCCAGCACGCCGGTGTGCTCGATCACCGTCCAGTCGCTCTTGCCCGTCTCGTCGCTGTCCGCCCAATTCGAGGCTTGGCCAGGGTCGCTGTGGGCGTCAATCAACTCCAGGCTGCTGCCTCCGCCATGCGCCCACATTCCCCAACGGCCGCCCGTGCCATACGTCACCTCGGAGGCCACCACGTCAATCTTGTTGGTGGTCGTGCCATTGGTTTTCACGCTAATGTCGTCCACTGGCCGGGTCAGCACGATCCGCTCGCCGCCGTTGGCCAGATTGCCCGAGAAATTCCCGGTCAGGTTGGTGCTGTTGAGATTGGTCCAGCCCGCGCGCAAATGCTCCGCGTTGCGCGCCACGACCAGGTAAGCGCCGCGGCCCAAGGTCGCCCCCGGCGGGAACTCGAAACTGATGCCGCTCGTGAACCGCCAGCCCGCCAGGCTCACATTGTTGGTGCCGCGATTGAACAACTCCACGTACTCGTCATCCTGGTCACCCGAGACCGGGTTGTACATTATCTCGTTGATCACCACGTCGCCAATCCAGGGCGCGGCGTTGGTGGCGCCCGGCGTCCGGGTGGCGAGCGCGCGCAGGCCGGGCGAGCCGTCCGGCCAGCGACCGGAGGAAACATTGCCGGCTTGGGGACCGTAACGCACCGCGTCAATCACCCGGGACCGGCCCGGACTAAAAAGGTAAATGACCTCGCCCGCCGCCTTCAGGGAAAAGCCCGTTTGACTTTCGCGCACCGTAAAATATCCGCCGGGCTGCAGATGGATCCCCGCCGCGACCGTGTATGCCGCTACTGCCGGATTGTCGGTCAACACACAGCCTCCCAAGTCAACCGCGTTGGTCC
>CAZMLP010000819.1:0-3752 GCA_964566745.1 uncultured Verrucomicrobiota bacterium
GCACGAACTCGGTAGCGCCGCCAGCGTGGGGCGGCCGCCTCACGCTGGCCCTTGCCGGGCAGAACCTCTGCCCGTGCCAACAAGGTGAACTCAGATTACACCACCTCCCAAATACAAGGGACCTCGCGCTGCGAGGTCCGCGATTGTATTGGGAAGGCGAGGTTGAACGGGCAGTCCAACGCGCCATTCCTACCTTTGCATGGTTATAATTTTTCTGGAAATGCCCTAGTCTTCCAGAATCGCTTCTTTGAAAATTTCCCTTGCCTAAATCGACTACAGTTGTAGTCTCTGTGAGGATTACAAACGTAGTCGCAAGGATCACAATGAAGACGCCAAAAATTTCCGAGGCCGAATGGGAGGTGATGAAAGTGTTGTGGGCGGACAGCCCCCGTTCTGCCGCCGAGGTGATTGACGCCCTCCAGGCCGACGATCCAGCACGCCATCCCCGCACGATCAAAACGCTCCTGGCGCGACTCGTGAAGAAGCGCGCGCTGGCCTACGAAAAGCATGGACGCGCTTACCAGTATCGGCCGCTGGTGCGCCAGGAGGAATGTGTGGCTGCCGCGAGTGATTCGTTCTTGGAGCGCGTTTTCGGCGGGTCGTTGCAACCAATGCTCGCGTTTTTTGTCGGTCGCCGGAAATTGTCCCGGCGGGAGATTGAGGAGCTACGACGCCTGCTGGACCGCAAGGAGGACTGAGCATGAACGACATGATGAATCCCGTGTCCCAATTCGCCCGGATGCTGGTGGCTTCCGGTCAAGCTGCAGTGATTGTCCTTCTGGTCCTGCTCGCCCAGTGGGCGTTTCAACGCCATTTAGCCGCGCGCTGGCGGCATGCGCTTTGGTGGCTGGTCGTGGCGCGGCTACTGTTGCCCTTCACGCCTGCGAGTCCGTTAAGTGTTTTCAATTGGGTGAATCTGCCCCGAAGTCAAGACAAGGTGTCCTTCGCGAATAATCCCGCGAGCGCGGCTGGCCCGCTTGGGAAACCGGTGGCCACAAACTCCGTCCCCGCGCCCCTGCCGCAATCTCCCGTCTTTGTCTCTTTGAAGGCCTCACGGGACGTCCGGGAAAGCCAGCTTGCGAATCATCCTTTTGCCACGCAGATCGGGGTGGACATCCCGGCATCCTTGAATAAATCCGCGCCCGCAAAGACCCGCTGGCCGGTGACCTTGTTTTGGTTGTGGCTGATCGGCGCCGCTGGCCTCGGTATTCTTATTTTGCGTCAGCAATGGAAAGTTTTTCGCCGGTTACGGGGTGGGGAACCCGTGCGCGACGCCATCGTGCTCGCGCTGTTGGCCGAGTGCCGCGCGGCGCTGGGCGTGGCGAGATCGGTGGAGTTGGTGGAAACAGATGCCGTGGCGAGTCCGGCGTTGTGTGGCATCTGGCGTCCGCGCATTCTGCTACCAGCGGGAATGACCGGCGCGCTCGATGCCAAAGAGACGCGCCATGTGCTGCTCCACGAGTTGGCGCACCTGAAACGTCGTGACATTGCGGTGAACTGGCTGCTGGCCGCGTTGCAAGTGACCCACTGGTTCAATCCGGTGTTGTGGTTTGCGTTTCGCCGGATGCGCGCGGATGCCGAATTGGCCTGTGACGAACTGGTCCTGGAGGCGACCAAAGGTGAGGCCCGCGCCTACGGCGAGACAGTGCTCAAGCTGATGGCCGCCGATCCCGAGCCAGAGACCGCGCCCGGCATGGCGGGAATTTTGGAGAACCGCCAGGAAATGAAGCGCCGCATTCGCATGATCGCGGGGTTCGGTCGCGTGGCACGCTGGCTGTTGGTGGCGGCGGTCACGGCGTCGACTTTGGCGGTCATCGGTCTTACTGACGCGGCGAGGTCTGAAACACCGCTTCCATTGGCCAAAAAGTCCTCTTTTCCCCGTGCGGGCGAATCGGAGCTTCTCTTTCAAGTTCTGGACGCGGAGACGAGCCAACCCGTGCCCGGAGCGGAATTGATCGTGACCCGGTGCAACCAGGTGGAATGTGGTTTCCTCGGCAAGTGGGTCGCCCCGGAGTCCGGGCCCGCCTCGATCCGCTACGCAAAGGTGGACTTGGTCAGGTTCACCGTGCTCGCCAGCGCAGAGGGTTATGTCGCGAAGGCCGCTGAGTGGCGCCCCTCGGAAAACGATCCCGTGCCCGGTTATCATGCCATCAAACTGGCGCGGGGCACGGCGGTGGGCGGTTTCGTCAAGGACGAGCAAGGAAAGGGAATTGCCGGCGCCACAGTCCGTTTGCGGATGTTTGTGACACCTGATGACTTCAACCAGCGGGAGCGGCTGGCGACGGCGGGGCGGGCAAAGGCGGCGGTCACGGACGCGTCCGGTCATTGGGTATGCAACAACGCGCCAAGCGACACGGGTTTATTTGAAATTATGGTGCAGCATCCCCAATTCCTGGAGAAAACCTTCGCGACCGATTGCTCGGATGACCATTTTGCAGAAACTTCCGGATTGATCGCGTGCGCCGATCTTTCCGCTCAAACGGCGGTGCTGGTGCTCAAGCGCGGGTGGGAGGTTGGCGGCCGGGTAGTGGACCTGGCGGGCAAGCCAGTGGCTGGCGCGCGGGTTTTTCTCGGGTCGAATGAATCGCAGCCGAAATTGACTCAATACTCGGACGATGACGGACGGTTTTTGTTTCAGAACGCCATGCCACGTCTCGACACAGTCACCGTGCAAGCCAGAGGATTTGCTCCCGGATTGCAGACGGTGAAATATGCGGCGGCACGGCCTGAACTGCTCTTTAGACTAGGCCCGCCGGGAGTGATCAAGGGGCGAATTCTGGATTCACAAGGCCAGCCGCTTGAGCAGGCCATCGTCACAGCGAGGAACACCTATTGGAAGGGCGACGTGACATTGGAATGGGAAACCATCACCGATGCGGAGGGAAGATTCGCGTGGACGTCCGCGCCGACGAACGAGGTGAATTTGGTGGTGTGCAAGTCCGGCTTTATCAACACCAATGTCTATTTAAAACCAAACGGTCCCGAGCAAGAAGTGCGGTTGACCGAGGATCTCACGGCCCGGAAACGCGCGCAACTTGGCTTTCATGGTCAAGTAGTGGATGCCGTCACCAAGGAGCCGATTGATGAGTTTCGCGTGACCTTGGCCACCGGTTATTGGATGGGGACCAACAGTCAAACTCGCACTATGGAGAGACATTGGGATTTGAATTCCATTCGTGGATCGGACGGAGGATATTCGGTTTCTTGGGGGGTGGGGGAGGGATGGGGGGGATTTCGGTTTATCAAAATTGACGCCAAGGGATATCTGTCGGCGATCTCCGGGCCGTTGGAAAAGGACATCGCGCGCGCGGTGAATTTCGAGTTGAAGCCCGGGCATGGTCCGCGGGGAATCGTCACCTTGCCCGATGGCCAGCCCGCGGCGGGCGTCGAAATCGGCTTGGTTTCCGAGGTTAACCATTTGGAGTTGCATCAAGGGCGTTTCAGCCGGTTTGGTGAGTATCGTCCGCAATTTACTCGCACCGACGCTAGCAGCCTGTTGAACAAATCGCGTTTTCTCGGCGGCTGAAAAATTCGCGGGGCCAAAAGAATCTCAAGCGCCAGACGCCGGTCCCATGGGTGAGCGCGGTGAAGGTGTCGATCCAATCGTTTATCACCAGCAAAACCAATGCGAATAACGAAAAAAGAGGCCTCCCGGCCCTTTCCATGGCCGCGGCCAACTGTCTGGGCGTTCCAAATCCCAGTATCTTGCGCATGAGTTGTGAGAGATTGTAGATCGCCGCCGCCAGCTTGAA
>CAZMLP010000820.1:0-4103 GCA_964566745.1 uncultured Verrucomicrobiota bacterium
GGCCTGGGCGTCCGTGATCGCGGCCTGGGCGGCGGCGAGGCGCGCCACCGGCACGCGGAAGGGCGAGCAGGAGACGTAGTTCAGCCCGAGCTTGTGGCAGAACTTCACCGAGTCCGGGTCGCCGCCGTGCTCGCCGCAGATGCCGAGCTTGATGCCGGGGCGGGTCTTGTTGCCCTTCTCGATGGCCATCTGGATCAACTGGCCGACACCGGTCTGGTCAATCGTGGCGAACGGGTTCTTCTTCACAATTTCCAGCTCGGCATAACGCGGCAGGAAGGAGCCGGAGTCGTCGCGGCTCATGCCCAGCGCGGTTTGCGTGAGGTCGTTGGTGCCGAAGCTGAAGAACTCGGCGGTGGTGGCAATCTCGTCCGCCGTCAGCGCGCCGCGCGGCACCTCGATCATGGTGCCGACGAGGTAGCTCAGCTTGACCTTCTTCTCGGCCTGCACCTTCTTCGCGACCTCGTGAACGACCTCGACCTGGAGATCGAGCTCTTTCTTGAAGCCAACGAGCGGGATCATGATTTCCGGGCGGCACTTGATGCCTTCCTTCTGCACAATCGCCGCGGCCTCGAACACCGCGCGCGCCTGCATCGCCGAAATCTCGGGATAACCGATGCCCAGGCGGCAGCCGCGGAAGCCGAGCATCGGGTTGAACTCGTGCAACTCGGAGACGCGCTTCATGATGCGCTCGACCGGCACGCCGATCTTCTTCGCCAAATCCAACTGCTGCTCCTTGGCGTGCGGGAGGAACTCGTGCAAGGGCGGATCGAGGAAACGAATCGTCGCCGGGAGGCCCTTCAGCTCGCGGAACATGCCCGCGAAGTCCTCGCGTTGGTACGGGAGAATTTTCGCCAGCGCCTTCTCGCGCTCCTCGGTGGAGGTGGCGAGAATCATCTCGCGCATGGCGTCAATGCGATCACCCTCGAAGAACATGTGCTCGGTGCGGCAAAGGCCGATGCCGCTCGCGCCGAACGACACCGCGTTGGCGGTCTGCTCGGGATTGTCCGCGTTGGTGCGCACCTGCATGCGAGTGGACTTGCCGCACCAGTCCATCAATTGCTTGAAGTTTTTGTAGGTGCCGCCCTTCATGGCCTCGGCGTTGCCGTGCAGCAAGCCCTGGATGACCTCGGACGGCGCGGTCTTCACCTCGCCGGCGTACACCGTGCCGCTGGTGCCGTCGATGGAAAGGAAGTCGCCCTCGTTGAACGTCTGGCCGTCCACTTGAAGTTTCTTCTTTTCATAATCCACATGCAACGCCGCCGCGCCGCAAACGCAGACCTTGCCCATCTGCCGCGCCACGAGCGCCGCGTGGGAGGAAACGCCGCCGCGGGCGGTCAGGATGCCCTCGGCCGCGATCATGCCGCGCAGATCCTCGGGCGAGGTCTCGACGCGCACGAGCAGCACCTTTTCGCCGCGATCCGCGGCAGTCACGGCGCGGTCCGCGTTGAAGTAAATCTTGCCGCAAGCCGCGCCGGGGCCGGCCGGGAGACCGGTGGCGATGCTCTTGGCCGCCTTGATGGCCGCGCGGTCAAAGATCGGCGCGAGCACCTGGTCCAACTGGTCGGCGGGAACACGGGTGACGGCGGTTTCCCAATCGATCAACTTCTCCTTCACCATCTCGCAGGCGATGCGAACGGCCGCCACGCCTGTGCGCTTGCCGTTGCGCGTCTGGAGCATGAACAACTGGCCCTCCTGAATGGTGAACTCGAAGTCCTGCATGTCCTTGAAGTGCGACTCGAGCGTCTTGCGCACGGCCTCGAGCTCGGCGAACGCCTTCGGCTGCTGGCCCTTCAACAAGGCCACCGGCTCCGGCGTGCGCACGCCCGCGACCACGTCCTCGCCCTGCGCGTTCATCAAGAACTCGCCGTAAAAAACCTTCTCGCCGGTCGCCGGGTCGCGCGTGAACGCGACGCCCGAGCCGGAGGTTTCGCCGGTGTTGCCGAACACCATTGCCTGCACGTTGACGGCGGTTCCCCACTCGGTCGGGATGTTGTATTTGCGGCGATAGACAATCGCGCGATCATTCATCCAGGAGCTGAACACCGCGCCGACAGCGCCCCGGAGCTGCTCCCACGGGTCGTTCGGAAAGTTTTTGCCGGTGCGGTCCTTCACCAGCTTTTTGAAACGGACGATCAGCTCCTTCAGGTCCGCGGTGGTGAGCTTGGTGTCCTCGATGCTGTGGCTGTGATAGCGCTCTTCCTTCAGCGCCTCGATCACCGTCTCGAACGGCTCGTGGTCCTCGCCCGCGCGTTTTTGGACGCCGAGCACCACGTCACCATACATCTGGATGAAGCGGCGATAGCAATCCCACGCGAAGCGCTCGTTGTTGGTCGCCTTGACCAGCGCGACCACGGTCTCGTCATTGAGGCCGAGGTTCAAAATCGTGTCCATCATGCCCGGCATCGAATCGCGGGCGCCGGAGCGGACCGCGACGAGCAGGGGCATCGCGCCCTTGTCGCCGAACTGGGTGCCCATGACCTTTTCCATCAGGGCGATGCCGGACTCCATCTGCGCCTGAAGCTCCTTCGGATAGGTGCGCTTGTTCGCGTAATAGTAGGTGCAGACTTCCGTGCTGATGGTGAATCCGGGGGGAACCGGCAGGCCGATGCGGGTCATCTCCGCGAGGTTGGCGCCCTTGCCGCCCAGGAGCGCCTTCATGGAGCCGTCACCATCCGCCTTCTTGTTGCCAAATGTGTAAACGAATTTCGCTGCTTTCGATGTCTTCGCCATAAATCAAGTTCGGGGTCAGTTCGCGCCAATACGGCGCCCGGAAGCGGGAGAGTTCCGCCCCAATTCCGGAAGCGCCACAGAAACGAGGCGCGAGACTACCAAAGGAAAGGGGGGTGTCAACGGCACAGATTAGCGGCGTTTATGAGCGGGCGAAAAACGGTTTGGCAGATTGACAGGGAAGCTTTCCAGTCGAAAAGAATGACGAATTTCGAAATCTTAATGACGAAAGAATGACTAATGCCAAAACACCCTCAAACCGCCCGGATATGATTGGAGCATTGGCATGCTCCCGTCCTTCGCGCCTTGAAATTTGGATTTTTCCTCAGGCCGTCGGGCTCCAAAGCGTTGTGTCCTCCGAGACGGAACTTTGCGCCTTGGGCATGAATGCCTTGCAAGCCTGCTGCGCGGCGAGCAATTGCTCGGGGGACATGCGCCGCTGCAACTCGTCGCGGCGCGCGCGCGAGTTTTTATCCCCTTGCAACGCGGCCAGGCTGTACCATTTGTGCGCCTCGGTAAAATCCTGGGGCACGAACTCGCCATCCTCGTAGATCAGCGCCAGGTGGCTTTGCGCCTCGGCCAGGCCGTGGTCCGCCGCCTTGCGGATGAACCGGATGGCCTCGCCCATGTTCTGGTTCAGGCCGGTGCCATGCGCGTACATGGCGCCCAACTTGTAATACGCCGGCACGCTGCCCTGCACCACCGCCTTTTGCAGCCAGCGGACCGCCTCGGAAAGATTGCCAGCCGTGCCGGTGCCATCCAAATAGCAGAGGGCAAGCTGGTATTGCGCGGCGGGATAGCCACGCGAGGCCGACCGGTGAAACCAAGTGAAGGCCAGCCCGTCATTCTGCTCGGTGCCGACGCCTTCCAGATAATACATCGCGAGATGATACTGGGCCGCCGCGTGGTGGCCCTCGGACGCCGCGTGCAGCCAGTGCACGGCCTCCGCCGGGTCCTGCACCACGCCCGTCCCGAGCTTGTAATACATTCCGACCTTGTAGCACGCCTTGGCGAGCCCCTGCTTGGCCGCCTTGGTGTACCACTCAAAGGCGTCCATGTTGTTGCGCGGCCGCCCGTTGCCGTTTTCAAAACTCACCGCGAGGCAGAACTGCGCCTCGGCGACACCTTGCATCGCCGCTTTCTCAAACCAGTTGGCGGCGTCGGTCGGACTTTTGAACACGCCCAGGCCGATGCGATACAAGTGCCCGAGCTCGAGTTGCGAGGGGCCATGCCCCAAATCCGCCGCCCGGCGCAGCCAGCGCGACGCCTCGCGATGCTCGGGCGCGCCGAATTTGCCCTGCTTGTACGCGCAGCCACTTTGATACAGGGCCTCGATGTTATTTTGGTCCGCCGCCTTCGTCAGCCATTCAAGGGCC
>CAZMLP010000821.1:0-1515 GCA_964566745.1 uncultured Verrucomicrobiota bacterium
AAACGAAACCGGACGCGGGATACACTCCGCCGCAACTGATCGACGAGGAGTTCTACGGCAGTTTCAAGGGCGCCTATCGCGGCACCGAAACACCGATGACCGAGGTTAGCGGCGCGGGCGCGGGCTTTGCGACGATAGAGACCCGCATCCCGCTCGTCGAACTGACCACCCCTCAAATCATCAAGGTCTTCACGAACATTGTTGTCTCCGTGAAACACTTGAAAGGCACGGAGGACTTTGACTGCCCGATCAGTTGGGACGCGTGGACCTCGCTTTTCCCGTTCATCAACGGAGCGGCTTTGCGCGAGAGTTTCACCATCAAAGGGCTGCGCATTGAGACCTCGCGCAGCGCCCATTACCTGATCGTCACGCCGAAGGAATATCGCGACGACCTGAACGAGTTCGCGCTGTGGAAACAATCCAAGGGGCTGAATGTGGATTTCGCCTATGTGGGCACGGCGGCGGGAAGTGACGTCGCGCCAGACCGCAACGCGATCGACAGCTATTTGGAGAATTATTTCCGCAAGAACTATTGCCACGGCGTGTATGTGTTGCTGATTGGCGACGTGGATGTGATTCCCAGCGGGCGATCCTCCCGGGTCACCGGCGATCCGGACGGGGCCGACGCGGACTCCGACCACGTCTATGAAGTGCTGGGAAGCGACCGGTTCCCGAGCCTCTATGTCGGCCGTCTTTCCATCAATTCCCCGGCGGAATTGAAAATGCAGTTGCAGAAGATCCTTAGTTACGAGCGAAGCCCTGCATTCGGCGACTGGCCCACCAAGGCCACGCTCGCGGCCAACAGCCAAAATGACGACGGCACCATGGGCGTCAGCGCCTCCTTCCCCAGCAAATACGCGGCGGCGGTGAACGCCATCACGGCTTACGGCGGTTACTCCTCGCCGCCGACATTCCAGAAATTGCACGCGGGCGCCGCCTCCGCCGCGGTGACTCGCGCCGTGAACGCGGATGTGATTAACGCGATCAATGAGGGTCGCGGACAAGTTCTTTATCGCGGCCACGGGGATGGCAACAGTTGGACCTTCGGCTGGGACGGCTCGAGCAGTTCCGGCACTCCGTTCAGCGCCAGCGGCCAGCTTCCGTTGCTGAATAACAGCCAGATCTTCCCGATTGTTTACGCCATCGCCTGCCAGAACGGCCGCCTGCGCAACTCGGACGCCATTAGCGAGCAGTGGATGAGCCGGACCAACGGCGCGGTGGCGCATTTCGGCGCGTCGGTTAACTCCTGGACCGGCGAGAACCACGAGCGTGCCAAGGGCATCTTCCGCGCCCTTTATGAATCGGGCTTCACCCGACTGGGACCGGCACTGGCGGAGGCCGAGCGCATCTCGCACGCGGTCACCGGCGGTGGTGACGCCTGGGACAGCAACACCTTTGCTTACAACCTGCTGGGCGATCCCGAGCTCACGGTGCGCAAGAAGGCGGTAAACCGTTTTAATCTCACGGCGGTGCTTACCAATATCAATTCCATCGCGGTGATTCGCATCCGGGACG
>CAZMLP010000822.1:0-2689 GCA_964566745.1 uncultured Verrucomicrobiota bacterium
CTGGAGCCGCAGGATCATAATTTGACAGCCAACATACATTTCAAGGCCTTCGAGGGCCGCTCATCCTTTGAGGTGCGAATGCGGCATCCGGATGGCCGCGCGGCGGGCGAGGCTTATTTTCGCGAGTTGGCCGCGCTGAAAAAACCGTTTCTTTACGAGAAGCCGGAGCCCGCGCCAGCCGGTTTTTTTGGCGGCGACTTTTTCGGGGACGGGCCATGGTTGAATCCCGCGACACCGCTGTTTCCCACCAACACCATTTGGGCGTTGGTGCGGCGCGCCATTCTGTCCGACCCGCAAGGCAGGCCAGTGGTCTCGCCCATTGTTGAAAGCATCCAAATGCGTGTTTACAACTTGATTGGGCAGGACCCGGCCAAAGCGCAAACGTTCGTTGAATGGGAGCTTCGGCGCGGCGCGTCCACCGGTAAAATGGGCTTTCATCTCACCGAACCGGGCGAGGGAATTTATCCCCACTTCATGGGCAAAGGCTTCGATCCGTTCGAGCAGCCAAACGGCCGCCTGCGAGAAGAAAAAAAGCCGGCGACCCTTGATTGTTTCTCCTGTCATGCCGGCCCCGGGATCTATTCGGTTTTAAGTTACACTCGCGCCTTCTCTCTCCGCCAATACCAGCCTCCCGCCCTCCAGGCCACCAAGTTCGCGACCGTGGCGTGGAAAGCGGCGGATGCGTGCTGGGCGTTGCCCTTCTGGCAATGCTTGCGCTGGGCAATGGATTGAAGACGCCGGCAGTTTCAACGAGCGGCGTTTTGTCATTCTTTGCAACCGCCGCCGGGCCAGTCGCGCGTTTCCACAAGAGACTCGCCTGTCTCCAGCAAACTCTTGAGGCTCGAGAGGATGTGCGGCCATCCGTTTGAGACGGCATTGATCAACTTGGACTCCGGCTTGTCCATTGCATGCAGCACCGTGAGCTTCATTGTGTGGCCCTCCGGCTCGATCAAATAGGTCAGGCGCGAATAACCCTCGGCGCGCAACTCCGGCCGGAATTCATTGCGCCACCGAAGCACGAGCTTTTTGGGCGGCTCGATCTCCACCACCTCGCCGCTGTCGCCCACCCGCCCGTCGGGAATCATGATACGCCACGACGCGCCTTTTTTCCAATCGGACTCCTGGTGGGTGTTGCACCAATACTGGCGAGTGAACTTCGGGTCGGTCAAAGCCTGCCACAGCTTTTCCGCCGTGGTGCGGATGTAGGTAACGTAAACAAACTCCGATTTCTCCATAGTTTTGCTCGTTTTGGTCTCTCGAAACGGTTGGCGACGCGCGCATCGAATCTAACTCGCCAATAAAATGCAACCTTTTGGTTGCCTGTTCAAGGAAATTCTTTTGATGCCATGTTGCCCTGTTACCTTCTGGACGTCTCCAAAGTATTCTTGCTGGATGCTTTTTTCTCCCACGCTTTCAACGTCTCCACGGCAGCGGCACGGACGGAGGGAAAACGGTCATGCCTCGCGTTCTCCAAAGCGGCGAGGAATGCCGGCGGGGGCACCGAAGCTCTCGCCAAAGAGCGAACCGCCGCGAGTCGCACATAATGGGAACGGTCCGAGGCCGCGCGAACCAGCAAAGCCCCGGCTCGCTCATCGGGCAACGCCTCGCCCAGCGCCTCGGCAGTGGCCGCCCGAAACAAGAATTGCTCGTGTCCAAGCGCGGTGGCGAACCCCTCCAAAACCGCGGCATCGCGCGGGGCGATGAGTGAAAGCGCCTTGATCGCCTCCCGGCCATGGTCGGTCTTTTGGCCGTGGAGCCAGGGAAGGAGCTTTGGGACAGCGTCACGGGCGAGCGGGCCGATCGTTGCCAAAGCCGAGATTCCCGGCCGGGCCACCCACTGTCGATCGTCATCCAATGTCCGCAGGAGAACTGGCAACATCACCGGAACTAACTCGCGCGCGCCGGGAATTAGCTCTCGCAGAGAGTCCATTGCATTCACACGAAAGTATCCCTCGCTCCATTTCAACCGGTTTAGATCCTCGGAAGACATGCCCCCCTGCTCCGCCTGTTCAACTCGCGCCCAGGAGTTGGTGAACTCCCGCAGCAGAAATGGAACGACCTCTCTCGCCTGCCGATGGAACGAGCGCAAGGCGACAGCGGCGTTGACGCGCGTGTCGTTTGTGGCGATTTGAGCATTCTCCATGACGACGGCCAACGCGCGCTCCTCGCCAAATCCAATCCGGGCCAACGCTTGCGCGGCGGAAATGCGCACTTCCACTTTGGGATCGTCGAGCAGTGGCTGGATGGCGTGCCCGGCGGCCGTGGCAATGGCGCCAAGTTGTCCAAGCCCGTCCGCAGCCGCCCGACGGACATCGAAATTGGCGTCCTTCAACAGCCGCACCAGCGGTGGGACCACAATTTTGAACGAGTTCGATTTCTCGCCTAGCAAAGCCGCTGCCCGGGCACGAACAAGGTCGTTGCTGGATGCGGTGGCCTCGACCAGTTGCGGGATGATCAGTGGACCGAGGCTTCGCAATGCCCCGGTAATCGCTTCGCGCAAATCGGGATCGCGTTTTCCCCAATCTTTGATCAAAAGAATCGCCGCCCTCGACGCCACCGGCTGGCTGCCGGCCGCCGCTCCGACGTAGCCCAACATGCCCGCCCCCAACCAAGTGTCTTGCGCGAGCAATTCCATTGCTTTCGGCACCGCAGGCGCCGCTCCCGCGCCCATTTTTCCAAGGGCTTGGAG
>CAZMLP010000823.1:0-5994 GCA_964566745.1 uncultured Verrucomicrobiota bacterium
TCAACGGCCATTCCATGTTCGACTGGCCGCTGCACACCCACACCTCGCCCACCAGCACATTCGGGATGACGAGGCTGTTCTTGCCGGTCACAGTCATCATGTGCGGGCCGCCCGCGGAAAGGCGGGCCAGCTTGACCATCCATTTGCCATTCACGGCGCGGGTCGTGACGGTCTGGTTGAGAAACTTCACCGTGACCTCCTCGCCACTGTCCGCCCAGCCCCAAACGGGCACGGGCTGTCCCTGCTGGAGCACCATGCCGCTGGTGAAGAGCGCGGGCAGTTTGACGTCGGCACGGGCGGGAAAAACAAGGCTGAACGCCGCCGCGAGCACGGAAAGGGAAAGAGCGGGTCTCATCTTTGGAATCATGGCTGGGTACTGCACCCGAAGGCGCCACGCCCGTCAATGCCGGAGTTGGGCGCCCATCCCAAACGGGAAAGCCCGTCAAATGCCACCCGTCAAGGCGGAAAAAACCGTTAGACTACATAACGTATTGAGACCCGGTGTTGCGGCTGGGAGCTGCACTGGCATTGTTTGACTGTGACCTGCTGCCCGCCGCGCAAAAACGCGGGAGCAAAATCGCGTAAACTTTTCTCCCGGCCAATCATCGCTACCGCTTCACCGTCGTCCGGTCAAAGACCCATTGCAGATCTTTTTTCCCGCTAGTGCCCCAATCCGCGTTGAAGGTGACCTTTTTCACAGTTCCAGGGCCAAGCCACTTGTGGATTTCCGAGTGGCCATCGGCGAACGAGAATCCCGCCGCCCCATTGTGGTAAGATGCCGGCAGATCGCCAAAACGCGTCTGACCCGCGAGGTCCGGCACGTTGAGATAGTAGCCATCATTAATGCTGTCCGGATGCTCGTCCAGCATGACGAACAGGGTGGAGGGAGCGGCGATTTGGCTCTGCCGGATGTATTGCTTCCAGCCGGTGGCGTACCGGTTATAACCCTGCATTTCGGGATCGCTGCTGGTGGGTGTCTCGGAATACAATCCGAAGAAAGCGTTCATCGAAAGACTGCGCGCCCGCGCCTTCCATCCTCTTTGCTTTTGGGCCAGACTGAGAAAACGGTCCGCCGGGCAAAGGTAAGCGCCCACGGATCCGCCCACGTAATTGGCGAACGGCCCGACCTGAAGATAGGCGAGATTGGTGATCGATTCCGCCGTGGTCCAATCCATGACATTGTTAACCCAGTTCTTGTACGTCTTGCGGCTAATCGTCGTGCCCGTGGTATCGACCCCGAAATTGTTCACCAGCAACTCGTTGTTATCGAGGGAGTACAGGTGCCACGCCAGCATCAGTTGCTTGGTGTTGTTCATGCAGCCGATACCCTGGGCTTTGGTCTTGGCCTTGGCCAGGGCCGGCAGGAGCATGCCGGCCAGGATCGCAATGATGGCGATAACGACCAAAAGCTCGATGAGCGTGAATCCCCGCAATCTGGGGAATTGGCGCAAGCGGGAAATTGTGGTCATGGTAAAGAGGGGATCAAATTTTCACACGTAATTGGAGCTAATATATCCCATTATTTTTTCCAAGGCAACCCTGTTTGCCGCGAACTTTCCGCCTGTCAGAAATGACAAAAAAGCATTGTATTCCGGGGTAAAAATCATAGATTCCGATAACCCGAAATTTCACAATCCAAACTGTTCATCATGAATGCCCAGCGGTCCCGCTCGACCCACCCGGCAGGGTTTACCCTGATCGAATTGCTCGTCGTCATTGCCATTATTGCGATCCTGGCCGGCATGCTCCTGCCGGCCCTGGCCAAGGCCAAGACCAAAGCCCAGGGCATTTCCTGCATGAGCAATAACAAGCAATTGATCCTCGCCTGGCATTTGTACTCATTGGATTACAACGACGCGACGGCCAATAACTTTACCATTCCAGGCACCGAAGACGCCATCACCAGCAAGAAATTCAACAACTGGGTGAACAACGTCATGACTTGGGGAGCTGGCAGCGGCATAGATGATGTCAGTGTCACCAATGTGGACTGGGTGCGAAACGGCATTCTCAGCCGTTACACCGACGGCGCGATCGCGGTTTACAAATGCCCGGCCGACATTTACGTGAGCCCGGCGCAACGGTCGAAGGGATGGAAGATGCGGTTGCGGAGCATTTCGATGAACGCTTTTTTTGGCCGCGCCAACAATGATCCGAACGACAATACCGCCAGGGGCTTGAACTGGGGGTTCAGCCAATACAAGCAGTTCCTCCGCCAGTCCGATTGCCCTCAACCGGCCATGACATGGGTGACCCTTGATGAACAACCGGACTCGGTCAACGACGCCTTCTTCATCACTGACCCGAATGTGAACAACTGGCAGGATATTCCCGCTTCTTACCACAATGGCGCCTGCGGGTTTTCTTTCGCGGACGGCCACGCCGAGATTCACAAGTGGCTAAGCGCCACCTCCAAATATCCGGGCGGCAAATACGCCTACCCCTCGGTGCGCTCTTTCGACGCGGCGGGCAAGCAGGATATGGCTTGGTACAAGGCCCGCATCCAGCAGATTCCAGCCAAATAAACAGCGTGCCGGGCGTCCCGCTTAAATCGAAAAATCGCCGCTGGCGCGCGGCTGCTGCCCCTTCGGGGTGACCTTCACATTCATCTCCTCGTACACCACGAGCGAGTTGGGGGGCACACTGTGCATGAGAAAGACGTTCGCGCCGATCGTGCTGCCGGCGCCGACGACAGTCTCGCCGCCCACTATCGTGGCGTTGGCGTAGAGGGTCACGCGATCCTCGATGGTGGGATGACGCTTCTGTCCGCGCAGTTGTTGTCCGCCCGCCAGCGACCGCGCCACCAGGCCAACGCCTTGGTAGAGTTTCACATGGTTGCCGATTTGCGCGGTCTCCCCGATCACCGCGCCGGTTCCGTGATCGATAAAGAAGTGCGTGCCAATGGCCGCGCCGGGGTGGAGGTCGATACCCGTTCGGGAATGCGCCCATTCCGTCATGATGCGCGGAATGAGGGGCACCCGATTAAGGTAAAGCTGGTGCGCAAGGCGTTGCACCGCCACCGCCTCAATGAAGGGATAGGCCACAATCACCTCCTCGTGGCTCAACGCGGCGGGGTCACCCCGATAAGCGGCCTCCACGTCCGTGTGCAGCAGTTCGCGAATCATCGGCAGGCTGGCGAGAAACTCGGAGGTCCATTTGTGCGCGAGTTGGCCCAGCTCTTTCTTGCGCAATTTGTCGGGCGGCGCGTATTCGATGCTCTTGTAAACCTCGTCCTCCAGACGCCCGAAGACCGAGTCCATCAGGTTGGCGATCTCCATCTTCAACTCCGAGGAGTGGATGGGGCGTTCCTCGAAGAAGCCGGGAAAGAGCAGGCGCAGCAGATCGCAGGTGATTGACGCGGTGGCGGTTTTGGAGGGCAGGTTTTTGCCGTCCAAATGGTTAATGCCCCCGACGGTGGCGTAGGAGGCCATGAGTTGGTCGGTCAAGTGCGTTACCGAGTCGTTCACGGCTGTAGTATTCACCGGAACCGCCCAAAGGCAAGACTCGGCGGCGATGTGCCTCAGCGCCTGAATCCTGCGGAGTTTTCGCACGGTCTATGCTACATTCCGGCTAACAAATGCTCCGACTGACATTCAGACGCCTGCTCACGGCGTTTCTTTTTTCCCCGCTAGCGGTCGCTATTGCTGCCGGCCCGCAGTTCTCCATCACCGAGTTCATGGCCGACAACGGGCGCACGCTGGCCAGTGACGACGGCTCCTATGAGGATTGGATCGAAGTGAGGAACAACGGCGCGACGGCGGCAGACTTGGGCGGCTGGTATCTAACGGACACCGCCACCAATCTGACCATGTGGCGGTTTCCGAGCACCAATGTCGCCCCGGGCGGTTTTCTAGTGGTGTTTGCGTCGGGCAGGGACAAACGAGTGGCAGGCACGGCGTTGCACACCAATTTCAAACTCTCCGCCACCGGCGAGTACCTGGCGCTCGTCGCGCCGGATGGCGTCTCGGCGGCGACGAGTTTTGCGCCCGCGTATCCGCCCCAATATCCGGATGTGTCGTTTGGTTTCGGCGCCACGTTGGAAAGCGCCAAGCTCGTTGCCACCAATAACTCCGCGCAAATCTTGGTTCCAACGGATGGCGCCCTCGCGCTCGATTGGACATTGCCCGGCTTTGACGACAGCGCGTGGACGGCGGGACGCAACGGCATCGGCTACGAGACTGGCAATGCTGATCCCCAAGAAAGCTCCTACTCCGTCCTAGTGGCGGCGCTGAGTCCGCTCGCGTACTGGCGATTCAGCGAGACCAGTGGCGCAGTGGCGGCAAACAACGGGAGTCTCGGCGCGGATGGCAATGCGAGTTACCTGAATGGCGCACTGCAAAACATCCCCGGGCCGCGACCACCGCAATATGGCCTGTTCGAGGCCAACAACACCGCCGCGCGATTCGACGGTGTGGACGATTTTGTGGGTGGACCGGCGCCGTTGCTGAATGATCGCGCCGCGTTCGCGCTGGCGGGCTGGATTCGGCCCACCGCCACGCAAGGCTCGCGCACCGGGCTGTTCGGCCAGAATGACGCCGTGGAGTTTGGTTTCATTGACGCCTCCACGATCCAGCTTTGGACCTTCTTTGGCTCGGTCAATGTCACCTACCCGTTCAAAGTCAACGAGTGGCATCATCTTGTGGCACTGGGAACGCCGGACAAACTCGAGATCTATTTTGACGGGGCGCTCGCGGGTTCCAGCGGAGCCTCGGGACAAGCGACCTACGGTAGTTCCGGGGATAATTTCAACATCGGGGGCGGGGGGGTGTTTGACGCGAGCGGCAATCCGTTTCACGGGGACATCGATGAGGTGGCGATTTGGGATCGTGCCCTGACGGCCGCGGAAATCACCCAATTGGCCAAGGGTCCCGCAGCCTCGGTTGATTTCACGCCTTACATTTCCACGGACGTGAAGAGCGCGATGTTCGGTCACAACGCCTCCGCGCTTGTTCGCATTCCCTTCGTCGTGACCAACACCGCCGGCCTTACGCAATTGCTGCTGCAGGCGCGCTATGACGACGGTTTTGTTGCATGGTTGAACGGGCAGGAGATTGCGCGGAAGCAAGCTCCCGATCCAGTCGCTTGGAATTCCACGGCGACCGATCGTCACCCGGACAACCTCGCGGCGCAATTCGAGGAAATCGATGTCACCCCCGCGCTGGATTTTCTGGAAGTAGGAACCAATTTCCTCGCGCTGCAGGGATTGAACATCGCCACGACCAACCGGGATTTCATGGTGCAGGCGGAACTTGTCGCGCGCAGTCACGGCCTCACCGCCGGGCAAGGACACTATTTCAGCCATCCAACTCCTGGCGCGGAGAACACCGCAGGGACCAACGACGCCGGGCCGCTTGTGCGCGAGGTGTTGCAAAGCCCGCCCTTGCCCGCGCCCGGCGACGCGCTGGTGATCACGACGCGGATCGTCCCGACGCTCCATTTGCTGGCGGGCGCGACGCTCCATTATCGGGTGATGTTCAACGCGGAGATCGCCACTCCCATGAACGACGCCGGGACGGGCGGCGACCAAATCGCCGGTGATGGAATTTGGACGGCAACGATTCCCGCCGCCGCGAAGGGCCAGATGGTGCGTTACTACATCACCGCGACAGACAATGCCGGAAACGCCTCACGCTGGCCGTTGTATCAAGACCCGGCTGACTCGGCGCAATACCTGGGCACAGTGGTTCAAGACGCGGGCATCGAGTCCGCGCTGCCCGTGGTGCAATCGTTCCTCGAAAGACCCTCGTCCGCGGACACGACCGGCGGCACGCGCTGCGCGCTCTATTTTTTGGGCGAGTTTTACGACAACGTGTTGATGAGTCTGCACGGCCAGAGTTCGAGCGGCTTTCCCAAGAAGAGTTACAACCTCGCGTTCACCTCGGATCACTCGTTCAAATATCAGACGGGCGGCAAACGCGTGAAAAATCTCCGGCTGCTGACAAACTATGGTGACAAATCCAAAACCCACAACGCGCTGGGCTATGAGATGATCGC
>CAZMLP010000824.1:0-5082 GCA_964566745.1 uncultured Verrucomicrobiota bacterium
GTTCGAGGGCGACAGCTTGCCCCACGCCGCTGCCGGCGCCAGTCACGACGGATGTCTTCGTCATAGCGGCAGGAGGATGGTCAGGCGCGCCGCGCGAGGCGAGCGAAAATGTCCGTCTGACGCGGCGCCATAATTGAGACCAGCCCGCTTCGAGACTGAGTTCGCGGCTCGCCAAGAATGCGGTCAATCAGCGTTTTGCATGCCCCCGTTTCCCGAATCATTCCCGCGAAATCTTTTCATGAGTTCGCGTGGCGCGCGGGAGTGGTTCGTGCTTTGCCCTCTCCTCGTCCGGGCGCGCAGGCTCGCCCCGTGACGGCGCGCGCGACGGAAGGATTCTCCCGCGCAGCGCGCCCGCTCACCCGTTTCGCTCCGTGATCGGCCCACCCGGACTTGGGACGCCACGCGTGTGCCGCCCCGGCATTCGCGCGGCCTGGAAATGAAACTGCGAACAATGGAATGGAAACGATGAAAACGACTCAACGCACAGCGGCATTCGGACGACACCTCTGGCGCACCGCCTGGCTTTGCGGCGCGCTCTGCCTAGCGACCGCCGGCCGCGCGGCCACGCCTTTGCTGGATTTCGGATTCGACGAGGGGTCCGGCACAACGGTGACCGACAAGGTGAACAGCCTGGTGGGCACTCTCGGCTCGCCACTTGACCCGGCCAATGACCCCGTTCTTGTCCCCGGCCCGTCCGGCGCGGCGGGTGACCAGGCGATCAGCCTGAACGTCGGCAGCGACATAGGGCAGGGCTTCCTCGTGGTGGATGACAGCACGAACTCGGTGATGGCCTTCGCCACGAACGCCTTCACGATGGAGGCATGGATCAACATTGACCCCGCCGACCTTCGTCAATACGAGGGCATCGGCGCCTATGGCAGCTCCTACAAGCTCGGCTTGAACGCGGGCCAATTGATTTTCACGCTGTTCGGCATCGTCGATATAGAAAGCGGCTTCGCCGTGCCGTATGGCGAGTGGCATCACGTCGCCGCGGTATGGGAGCCGGGCAAGGGAGTGACGTTCTACCTGGACGGCGCGCCGAACTTCGTGGAGGAGACGCGGTTGCCGCGCGCCTTTGGCAACCGTTACCTCACCATTGGCGCGGAGGGCGTGGGCGGCAACGCCTTGCAAGGCTCGATCGACCGTTTCCGCGTTCACAATACCGCGCTCACGGTGGATGATTTGGACAGCGTGGCGGCCACGCCCAAGGCTCCGCTGGCCAGCACCGTGGTGTCCTATGCCTTCAGCGGGTCCGCGCCGCCCTTCCCGAGCGCCGCGCCCGCCAGCCGCCCGGCGTTCACGTCGAACACCTATCTCGCCAGCACCACGCGCCCCGTGTTCACGACGGACACGCCGTCCGGCAAGACGAACGATTTCGCGCTGAAAATTGCCAACGGCCAGAAGGTCATCATTCCCGACCCGAACCAGGCCTTCAATCTCGACCCGTCCAATCCGTCGTTCACGGTGCAGGCATGGGTGAAATTTGGCGCGCAACCGGGCGGTCGCTCGGTCTTCTTCTACAACAACGGCCCCGGCGGCGCGATTTCGATGTCGGTCACGTCGGACCGGCGCGTGTTCGTCACTACCCTCGGCATCCTTGACGCGACTTCTGACGCGTTCATCCCGGATGACGGCGGCTGGCATCACATCGCCGTGGTGCACGAGAACGGCAAGGAGATCCGTTACTATGTGGACGGCATCCTCGGCTACACGCGCGCCTACACCAGCGGGGTGATATTTGCCCGCACGGAGACGCAGCTTTACCTCGGGTCCGAGCCGTCCGGCAGCCTGCAATACGTTGGCTCGCTGGACCGTGTGAAGGCGAGCGCGGAGGCGTTGCCCGTGGACCAACTGGATTATTTCCTCGTGCCGGGCGTGACCCCGACCGCGCCGAGCGTGGGCATCGAGACCGCCATCCAGGTGACCTGGCCGACGGTTCCGGCCGGCTACCAATTGCAACGCAGCACGGACCTGGGCGACGTGAAGAACTGGAGCACGATCACGAACAAACCTTCCGTCGGACCCGGCGTGTATTACTACCTCTTCCCGTCCACCAGCGGGAAGGTGTTTTACCGGCTGATCAAGCCGTGAGGGCGGTGTTGTAGTTGTTGGTGAGCATCGGTTCGTCCCCTTTCCGTCCAATCCGGAGAAGGGGAAAAGAAGTTGATAATTCCCTGGCCGGGTTGAATCGGCCGGACAATCCGCGAGCGGCTCATCGGAGCCTCGCCCCACTCGCTACGGTTGGTTCAATCATGATCTGAAATCTCGGCCTCCTCATGGATATGATGACCGATATACCAGGGCGCGGGAACAGGCCGGTGTTGGTGGGGCGAGGCTCCGACGAGCCGTGCTTGGAACGAAAGGCAGCGGCGGATTTGCTCAAAGCGGGAGGTTGTTGCGAACGCTGTCGAGTTTTGGTTTTGCGCGCTGGCTAGAAATTTTCAGAGTGGGCAACACGGCGGGAGACAGGTTCTGGCACGACGTGAATTTTTATTCTCCCAACGTCGCTTTAACCCACGCGTGGAAGGTGGGTGCCAATTCCATCACCCGTCGAACACGATTATCCAGCAAGGCCGCCTCATGATCCACACGTGTCAATGGACAATCACCTCCTTGCCGCCGCCTTGCCGTGTCAAAGCAGATGGGATCATACGCCCTGCCGTCCACAGCCCGCGCGAAGGGGATTAGACCGTGTGGCAGCAATGCATCGATGAGCGACCGGTCGCGGAAAAGCTCGTTGGCGAAACCGCTGAAATCATCGCCCGGAAGATTGGGCAGCAAGCGGAGGTTAGCGCACTTAATTTCCGGCCAACGATAGGTGCATAAAAGCTGCTCAAATAGTCGCGGGAATCGCGCGGGCAGGCGCGTGTAAATGGAATCGAGCAGCGAAGACGCAGACTTCATTCCGCTAAAGCCCTCGTTGTCTTGATCGTCGAAACGAGTGGTGAATTTTTCGAGGAGCGGATCAATAGACTTCATACCGAGGTGTAATATTTCAATTCCGCTCCGCCGCTTGTCTCGGTCACTTGGGCGATCCCTAAAGGATGCGCGACAAAATTAAGCCGATTCGGTGTGTATTTCTTGAATGTGATCACTCTTTCCGTCTCTTGTTACCGACATGCCAAAATTCGGAACCGCTTCAAAGTCATAACGCACCTTTTTCAGCGAGTACACGAAACGACGGGTAAGTTTGACATCGCGAACATTGAACAAGACCACATTCAATCCCCGTTCAAGGCTGCTGCGATATGCCACCCCGTCAAACCCCTCCGCTTTAAAAGCTTCGGCGAGTATCTGTGTGGAAAGATATTCGATTTCCTCTTCGTCTCGGTTGACGGGGCGCGAGAACGCATGACCAATGTCGTCCCAGACAGCCTTGTCGAGTTCCTCTGTGGAAAGGTCATCTCTGTAAAACCATTCAATAGGGCGATTTCTTTCGGGTTCGCACACGACAATTTTTAAATCGCTTTGAACTTCAAATGTAGCAAGGGTCATCGATTGTCCAAGCCAAGGTCGCATTTCGGCTAACGCCGTTTCAGGGTTGGTGGCGAGATAAAGGTACGCAAACCCGCGAGGAGTGGCGCGACCTGCTTTTGTCAATTTAGGGTCGGGTATCATCCGTTTTTCCGGCCAAGGACATTCATCTTCGACGCCGGGATCGTCTTTCCGGGGGACGAATTCAGAGCCAGGCTGAGCACGGAAAAATCGTTTGCCGGTCTTTACTGTGGCCGAGCGAGACCCGCTGCTTGCCCGCACAGCGACAAGAAAGTCGGCCGCAGTTCCTTCGAATATGAAGCGCCGTTCACGTCGAACTGTTTTTGCAAAATCGTGATAGGCGTATCTTGATTTAAAGGCGCTCATCGGAAGTCTCTTCGTGGTTGGTTTGGTGGTCCAACTGATGATCGAAGCTTTCAGCTTACATGGCCACTTGAAATTGCTGTTATAGGAGAAACGGAACCAACGCCTTCACCTCGCGCTGGTAACGCGCGTATTCCTCGCCGAACTCGGTCGTGAGCCAGCGTTCCTCGATCCGGATTTTGCGGAGGTAGGCGGTAATAACAAATGCCGCCCCGAGCAAACCGCGCCATTCGCCGAGCGCGACAGCGGTTCCGGCAATGCCGGTTACAAAGCCGGTGTAGATGGGATGGCGCGCGAGCGCGTAGGGGCCGGTGCGGATAAGACGATGCCCGGCCTTGAGCGTGATCGTCCCGCTCCAGTATTGGCCAAGATGGACGCGCGCCCACGCCGCGAATCCCAGCCCTGCCGTCACGATACCTGCCCCAATCCAAAAGACCGCCGCCGTGTCCGGCAACCAGCGCCCGCCCAGCGGGCTGTTCCGCAGTCCGGGAGCCAGCATTAAACCGAACGCCGCGTAAATCAGCATCAAATGAACCAAGCGCGTGGCGGGCGCCTCGGCGCTGCGAGTCTGGGTGGTCTTGCGGCTGGCCAGCCACCAGTACGCGCCCCACACGCCCCAAAGGGCCGGGATGAGCCAGTGGCGAAGAAGCGGCATGGGAGGCATGGATGGCTCGCATCCTAACTCTTTAGGGCGGTCCGAAACAAAGTTTTAGTTTTACGACAAGGCGACAAAGTGCCGCGAAAGGTAGGGACGACTCGCCGAGTCGTCCGCGAACGTAACGACGCATGTTTCTTATCTGCGGCACCGCTCGCATCCTTCAACAAACTCCCGGCTCGCCCGGACGCGCCAGCGCGATGTTATGCCACGCGCGCTTCGCAGGTAGGGACGACTCGCCGAGTCGTCCGCGAACGTAACGACGCGTAATTTCAGCCCGCGACACGGCTTGACTGGTTCAACAAACCCGGGCCTGCGCGGACGCGCCAGCGGCGCGTTGTTATGCCACGCGCGCTTCGCAGGTAGGGACGACTCGCTGAGTCGTCCGCGAACGTAAAGACGCGTAATTTCAGCCCGCGGCACGGCTTGCCTGGTTCAACAGACTCCGGGCCCGCGCGGACGCGCCAGCGGCGCGTCCCTACCAGCGCGTTGTTATGCCACGCGCGCTTCGCAGGTAGGGACGACTCGCCGAGTCGTCCGCGAACGTAACGACGCGTAATTTCAGCCCG
>CAZMLP010000825.1:0-6621 GCA_964566745.1 uncultured Verrucomicrobiota bacterium
GAGCTGGCCGCGCGACTCGCTGCCGTCCAGGAGGAGATACGCCGGTTGTTTCAAGAGCTTGCCCTCGACAGCAAGGTCGCTTTCGGCACGCCGGAGATTGTCCACATTTCATTGGATGCCCTGGCCGCCAGGTGTCGCGAGTGGCTGGACAAGCCGGAGGAGTTGTCCCGCTGGAACGCGTATTTCGTTCGCGCCCGCGCCGGGCGCGACGCCGGTCTGGGAAGCTTGATCGATCTGCTGGAAAGTGGCGCCGTATCCGTTGAGGGCGCGGCCGACTGTGTGGACCGCGTGTATTTCAGCCAAATCCTCCGGGACATGGTGAAACACAAACCCGGGCTCGCGCAGTTCGACGGGGAACTGCACAGCCGGCAGGTGGCCGAGTTCAAGCAATTGGACGGCGAACGCCTTGCCCTCGCCAAATACCGCGCCCTGGCCGCCCATTTTGAGCGCATGCCGCAGTTCCATGTCGGCGTGGGCGCGGCGGGAATTGTGAAATCCGAAATGGAGCGCAAGCGCGGCCACCGCACTGTCCGCAGGCTTTTGAAGGACGCCGCCTCCGTCATTCAAGCGGTCAAGCCGGTGTTCATGATGAGCCCGCTTTCCGTGGCGCAATTTCTCGAACCCGGCGCGGTTGAATTCGACTTGCTGGTGATCGACGAGGCCAGCCAGGTGCAACCGGTGGATGCGTTGGGCGCGGTGGCCCGGTGCAAGCAGATCATCGTCGTGGGAGACAGCAAGCAGCTTCCGCCGACACGGTTTTTCTCGCGACTGACCTCCAGCGCGGAACTGGACGAGGAGGAGGACGAGACGCAAGTTGCGCGCGCCCAGGACATCGAAAGCATTTTAGGCCTTTGCCGGGCGCGCGGTTTCCCTGAAAAAATGCTGCGCTGGCATTATCGCAGCCGGCATCACTCGCTAATCGCCGTTTCCAATCACGAGTTCTACGAGGACAAATTGTTCATTGTGCCCAGCCCGTATTCGGCGACCGCCGCGCTTGGACTGAAGTTCCATTATGTCACCGATGGCGTGTTTGACACCGGCGCGTCAAAGACAAACCGGGTCGAGGCGAAGGCCGTTTGCAATGCCGTGATCGAGCATGCGCGCGCGAACCCCAAACAGAGCCTCGGCGTGGCCGCGTTTTCCTTGCGGCAGCAGCAGGCAATCCTCGATGAGCTTGAGCTGTTGCGCCGGGAAAATCCGGACACCGAGCCTTTCTTTTCCAGCCACGGCGCCGAGCCTTTCTTCGTCAAGAATCTGGAGAATGTCCAGGGGGACGAGCGCGACGTGATTTTTATCTCGGTCGGCTATGGCAAGGATATGAACGGCCACATGGCGATGCGGTTTGGCCCGCTGGGCGCGGAAGGCGGGGAACGCCGCTTGAACGTCCTCATCTCACGCGCGAAACGCCGGTGCGAGGTGTTTTCCTCCATCACGGCGGATGATATTGATCTGGAGCGCGCGTCGGGACGCGGAGTCGCCGCCTTGAAGGTTTTCCTGTCGTTCGCCCAGACCGGCCGCCTTTCCCTCGCGCAACGCTCCGGGCGTGACGAGGAGTCCCCGTTCGAGGAGGCGGTTCGTCAGGGTGTGGAGTCGCTGGGCTACGAGGTGCATCCACAAGTCGGGGCGGCGGGGTTCTTTGTCGATCTTGCGGTGGTGGACCGGCAACGCGAGGGCCGCTACCTGCTCGGCATCGAATGTGACGGCGCGGCGTATCATTCGTCCCGTTGCGCGCGCGATCGCGACCGGCTGCGCCAGGCGGTCCTGGAGGATCACGGTTGGATCATGCACCGCGTCTGGAGCACCGACTGGTTTCAACGGCCCGCGGAGCAATTGAAAAAAATCGCGGCGGCTTTGGAGCGGGCGAAGACGGTCGTTGACGAGATTCATGAGCATTCCCCGCCCGCCGTTGCTCTAAACGTCAATGTGGAAAGCGACAACGGCATCGGGCGCGAGACGGTTTTGGAAATGCAGAGTGACGGATTGTCGGTCTTGGCGGTCGCCTACCAGGAGGCTCGCTTCGAAATTCCGTCCGGTGTCGAACCGCACGAGCTGCCCGTGAAGGAACTGGCCGTGATCGTCGCTCGAATTGTGGAATTGGAGGGACCTGTCCACGAGGACGAGATTGTCGCCCGCGTACGCGATCTCTGGGGTTTCAGTCGTGCCGGAACGCGAATTCAGGACGCGGTCGCCAAGGCCGTCCGCTCCGTCCTCGTCACCGGACGCTGCGCGCGCGAGGAGGGCTTTGTGTCGATTCCAAACGCCACCGTGCCTGTGCGCAACCGCGAGTCGGTTTCCTCCGAGGCGCTCCGCAAACCAGAGATGCTGCCGCCAGCCGAGTTGCGAGCCGCGATCCTGGCGGTGATCGACACGGCGCACGGCGCTACCAAAAAAGAGACTCCTTCCGCCGTCGCGCGAATGCTGGGGTTCAAAACCACCAGCGCCCAGTTGCGCTCCCTTCTCGAAAGGCAAATCGACCGCCTCCTTCGCCAAAAAATCATTGGCGAGTACAACAGCATGTTGCGGCGCCTGGAAAAAGCCGCGAAACAGGACACCTAGCCGGTTGATGGTTTCCACGGTGGCGGTGCTGGACTTTGGCCCGGCAGGCGGGTATCCATTTCCCCCGTTATGTCTGAACCCCAACCGCTCGAGAAAATTCGCGATCTGCTCGTCAAAAAATTTGGCGAACCGGGAGGCAAGGCCGCCGACCGCTTGCGCCAGTGGCTGTCGGGAGAGGTCCCCTACGCGTGCCCGGAGATTCTCGCACGCCATCTGGAGGAGCGGCATGTTCCCCTGGTTTTTGACGCGTTTTGGCAAGTGCTGCCCTTCGGCACCGGCGGACGGCGCGGTCGCGTGGGCTACGGCGCGAACCGGTTGAACCCCGCCACCGTTGCGATGACGGTGCAAGGTCATTGCAATTACCTTCGCAAGAATTTTCCCGGCCGCTCGGACCTGACCGTGGCGGTGGCCAACGACGTCCGCGTTTTCAAGGACATCGCGGGCGTTTACAAGTTTTTGGGTGACAGCCACCCCCTGCTCGGAGCCTCTTCCCGCTCGCTCTCCAAGCTGGCGTGCGAGATTTACGCGGGCAACGGGATCGCCGCTTACATCGTTGACCCGAAGTCCGACACCGCCGTGTTGACCACCCCGGAGCTGTCCTTTGTCATCAACCAGCTGGGCACGATCGGCGGCATTAACCTTTCCGCCTCGCACAACCCTCCGGATGACAATGGCACCAAGCTCTACGACGAGTTTGGCAGCCAGCCCATCGCGCCCAAGGATCAAGAACTGGTGGACGCGATGAACGACGCCACCCATATCCGCACCGTGCCCTTTGACAAGGCCCTGGCAGACGGGCTGATTCGCGACCTTCCGCGTGAATTGCACAAAACCTATATCAAGACATACGTGCAAATTTACGGCGGCATTCATGTCCCCCAAAAGGACGTGCCCATCGTTTACACGCCTTTGTGCGGCTGTGGTTTGAACACCGTCGGCGAGGTACTGACAGAATTGGGCTTTGCTTATGACGTGCCCCCCAGGCAGACCGCCGACGGGACTTTCGCCGTGATCCCGTTCAAGGCGCCCAATCCCGAGGTGGCGGAGGCAACGGCTCCCGCCAAGGCGTTCGCGGACGAGCGCGGGGCCGGCATTGTGCTCTCCAGCGACCCGGACGCGGACCGTGTCGGCCTTGAGGCCAAAATGGCCGACGGTTCCTGGTATCATTTTGATGGCAACCAAATCGGCGCGATTCTCTGCTATTTCCTGATGCTTGATCCCAAGGGGCCGCGCCGCTCCGGCTTGGTGGTCGAAACGCTGGTCACCACCAAGTTGCTGGGCAAGATCGTCGAGAAGTCCCCCGGCTCGATGATCATCGACGACTTGCTGGTCGGTTTCAAATACGTCGCCGCCGTCCTCAAACAATTGCGACAAACCGGCCAGTACCGGCATGTGACCTGTTCGCCGGACCAGCTCGTCCTGGCCGCTGAGGAGAGCCACGGCGTGATCGTCGTCCCGACAATTCTCGACAAAGACGCCACGCCCGCGTGCATTTATTTGGCCGCGCTCCATCAACGCCTGGTCAAGGAAGGCCGGACGCTGTTCGATTATTACACACAAATTCTGGAGGAATGCGGCGGCTTCGACACCGGGAGCCGCTCCATCACCATGAGCGGCGCCGAGGGCATGCTGCGGAAGGATCGCATTCTCGCCTCTCTCCGCAACTCGGCGCCCGCGACGCTCGGCGGCAAACCGGTGAAGAAAGCGGTGGACTATTGGGATGAGAAATTGTTCGGGCCCTTTGTCAGCGAGACGGACAAATTGCCGCGCAACGTCATCCAATATTTCACGGACGGCTTCGTGATTACCGTGCGCCCTTCCGGCACCGAGCCAAAGTTGAAGTTCTATTGCCAGATTCTGCCGGAAGGGAAGTCGGACGCGAAAGGCGTGGAGCTGCTGCGCGAGGCGCGAAAACGCGCCGATCAGGTCACCAACTTGATCTACAACGAGCTGCTGGCGCGAATTGACGTCTCGCTCAGCGAGGCGGCCTTGTGCCTGCCGGACATCGTGGACTTGGAGCGCAAGCGCGACTTCGAGCAAAAGACTGTGCCGAAACTCCGGGAAGGTTGGGAAGCCAGCACTTGGTCCACTTTGCAAGATGTGCTGGGCTGGCTCCGTTCCGAGACCCAGGCCATGACTCCCGGCGCGGATCCTTTGCCCGCCATCAAAGTTCCAGTGGCCAAGTTGTGCGCCGGATGGTCCACGGTGCTGACCGGAAAACCGCTGCTAAAGGAGCTGGAAAACTGGTCGAGGCCGGCGTGAACCGGCGGCTCACCACCAGGTGAAATTGACGTCCGGCGCGGGGGACGTGTTCCAATTCTCAAAACCTTTGGGAAAGACTTGGTTGGCGACATGGCCGTCCCCGTACATCATGTTCCAACTGCGTTTGCCGCGATTGTTGTGCCAGACGCTTTTATCCTTCGCGCTCTTGGCTATCGCGCCGTCGCCCGAGTCGCGGGATCCCATCCAGGGCCAGTCGCCTTGAATGATCTTGGTGGTCGGTTTGAGAGCGATCTCGCTGGTTTTCATCGGCTGGCCTTGCGGAGTTCCCTTCATGTCCGCGTTGCCATCCCCGGTCACGTGCTTCACGCGAAACCAATCCACCGCCCACATCACCAGATAGCTTGTGCCCCAACCGTCATAACAGGTCTTGGCTTGCGGCCAGAAGCTGTCCCCTTTGTCCGAAGGGCAGTGCCAGACTTCAAAATTGGAGGTGTAAACATTTAAGGGCCGGTTGGTCTCGCCCTTCGTATTGTGCGTGGTGACGGTTCCGCCAGTCGGCCGTCCGCCCTGGGTGCCCCAATCCTTGTGCGCGGGTAAAAAGTCGCGGTTGTCATCCGCGTACATGTGATAGGCGAGATACTGCTGCTTCTCGTTGCTCACGCAACGGATGGCGTTCGCCTTGACCTTCGACCGCGCCAGCGCCGGCAAAAGCATGCCCGCCAGAATGGCGATGATGGCAATGACGACAAGAAGCTCGATGAGGGTGAAGGCCGCCTGATTCCGCATGTTCCAGAGGCTACTACCCCGTTCCCCCGGCGGCAAGGTTCCAGTGACCTGCCCGTGTGAAACATGCGTTACAGGCCGCAATCGGCACAGGATTCAAGGACGCGCGCCCTCGAATGCCTTCACAAAACCCTCGTAGCGGCGCGCAATCTCGCGCACCGCCGCCTCCCGGGTGATCTTCCCCGCGCGAAAATTGACGAGCGGATCCCAGAAATCGGTCCGGCCCACCGCGAAGCCGATAAAACCCCGCACACCCGCTGCCGTCACCAGCCACTCATGCACCTTCTTGTCGTCCTCGCCACGGCCGAGAACTATGCAACCAACCTTTTCCCGGCCGTCGCGCTTGGCGACCGCGACGATCTGCTCGCAATCCTCGCGCCGGTCGAGACCCTCGATTTTCCAGACATCCGGCTCCACGCCCGCGTCCTGCAGCTTTTGGATGGCATCGCGCATCAGTTTGGGGCGGAGTTCGATGTCATAGCGCTTTTTGTCGCCGCCTAGACTGTTTAATTGCTCCTTCTCCGCCGGCACCAGCAGTTCGAACATGAATCCGCTTTTGCTCTCTTGGCGAAGATAGTCGGACAATATCTTCAGCCGCCCCGTTTGCCGCTCGTTCATCGCGGCATCGCCACCGGAATTGTAGCGCACCAGCACCTTGCAGAAGGTCGGTTGAAACTTTTCGATATGGGCCGCAAAATCCGGCCCGTACTCGAAATCGAACTCGTCCTGGCCGGACTTTTCGGCGGGGCACGCGGTCATGAATCCACTCGCCCGCGCGTCGCGCAAGATCGCCGTGCCGAATTGCTCGTCCACCAAAATGCCGGCCTTTCCTTTGGGCACACCGTCCGCCACCGCAGTCTTGAAACCATCATAAATCACTTGCTTGGCGGCCGCGATTTCCGCCGTTTGCGCGGGCGTCAAATCGCCGTGCCAGCCAAACATCTTCGTCTCGAACGAGCCGCGATGATCAAACGGCAAAACATAGAGCGATTGGTCAAATCCAATGGTCTTCACTCGTTCCTTTGTTTCAGGTGGTGTCATCGGGGCTTGATTGGAATC
>CAZMLP010000826.1:0-2497 GCA_964566745.1 uncultured Verrucomicrobiota bacterium
TGGCCAGCACGCTCAGCGAGCGGTCATAGGTGGCGCGGGAGCGCACCTCCGGGGTTAATCGGCGCACCGTCTCCAGGTTGTGATTGTAGATGTGCGGCCGGGCGGCCAGGACCGCGTCAATCGAGGCCTCCTTGTCGTTGAAGTCCGGCACCAGCACCTCGATGATCGTCTCCGGGCTCAGCGCCCGCACCGCCTCGATGGTCTTGCGGAAATGCTCGGCCCCGCCGTCGGCCAGGTCATCGCGAGCGACCGCGGTAATGACCACGTGTCGCAGGCGCATCAGGTGCGTGGCCTCAGCCACCCGTGCCGGTTCAACGGCTTCCAGGGCGAACGGCTTGGCGGTGTTCACCGCGCAAAAGCCGCACGCCCGGGTGCACCGGTCGCCGGCAATCATGAAGGTGGCCGTGCCTTTGCTCCAGCATTCCCAGTGATTCGGGCACTTCGCGCTCTCGCACACCGTGTGGAGGTTTAACTCGTCCAGCAGCGCGCGGGTTCGCCCGAAACTCTCGCTGGTGGGCAATTTAAGTCGCAACCACTCCGGCAGGCGGGGGCGCGGTTTTAATTCAGGGGTGGGACCGCTCATTGGATGTTCAACTCTTTCCAAAACGCGGCCAGTTCCTTCGCGCCAAAATCGGCCAGGACTTCGCCATCCACATCAATCACCGGGGCCTTGATTTGCCCGGAGAGCTGGCGCATTTCATGGAACGCGGCGGGACTGGAGATAACGTCCAGCGTCTCGTATTTCACACCGTGCGCGTCCAGCCATTGCATGGCCTCATCGCACCAGCCGCAGTATGGTTTTACAAAAAGTCGAATCTGTTTCGGCGTCATTTCCAACACTTTCCGGCGAAATTAACCCGGCACATGACTGGCGCTCGGGAAATATAAAGGGCAGGCAGGGAAACTTCCGGCCTGTCCGCGTTGTCCGTGCAGCACATCCCGTGGTCAAGGCGCTCGCCAATAACGATGCCCCGGAAGAATCGTGCATGAACCAAGGCTTGGCAAGCGCGCATGTCGCGTGGACGTGACAACCGGGGGAGTCCGGTCTTTGGGCCTACCGGGCCTCCGGGGTTTCCTCGGCCATGATCGTGTCCGAGTGCTCGTAGGCAGGGGCGCAACAACAAAGAAGCTTGAGCGTTTCCGGTCCGGTGTTCCAGAGTTTGTGCCGCTTTCCCGGCGGAATGGCCACCGCGTCGCCGGCTCGCACCATCTGAAACTCACCTTCAATTTCCATCTTTCCGGCGCCCGCCGTGATAAAATAAATCTCCTCGGCGCGCGGATGGTAATGGCGTTGCGTCGCGGTCCCGGCAGGTAATCGCGCCTCCGCCAGACTCTGGTTGCGGATGGCCGAGTTACGATACGACAGCAATTCTCGTATTTCGGACCCGTCCTTCGTGATGAACGGCTGCGCCTCGTCCAAATTCTTTGTTTCCATACGGTGTGATGTTCACCGCACGTTCAGGCCGTTTCCAGTCGATTTTTCCATGGCGGGGCGACCTGCCAGGGGGGGTACAGGTCAAATATTATTTCCCGCAGGCTTTCCCCGACCGGGGCAAACCGAGCCTGCTATTTGCCCTTCTTGATCTCCTTCAACTGCTGGAACTCCGGTTTGGCCGAGTAGTACTTGTCGAGGGGATAGCAGCCGCTGATGAGGCCGTTACGCGGGGCCGTGGTGCAATCGCTGAAGGTCCGGCAGATCAACTTGCTCGTCAGCGAGCCTTGGGTGGTCGCCTCTGCCAAAATATCCGGATAACTCAACACCATTCGGCCCAATCCAACGAAATCCGCCCATCCTTCGCGAATGACTGCTTGTGCCACGTGCGGGAGATATTCCTGCAAGTAGCTGTAGCCGGTTCCCACCACTAACGGCGCCGGTCCGGGCACTTGCGCGAGATGCGCCTTGATCTGGCGGGTCGCTTGAATCTGCCGCGCCACGCCGACGAGCGGGTCCTCGGGCGGTTGATAGCCGTCACTCGGCGGATAGGCGGCCGGGCGCTGAATGTGAGGATTGTAGTAAGGCGATCCGGCGGAAATATTCAGCAGCTTGATTCCGAGTTCGGCGCACAAGCTGGCGAAATGGAAAGGCTCGCCCAGGTCCGCCTCGACCGGACGGTTTTGATTAACCCCGAAGGCGTAGCGGTAGGGCAGGGCGGTTGCATAATCCTCGGGAATGCCCGGGCCGAGTTTGCCCGGTTCCGCCCGCGCGGGATCAGGCTTAAACGGAACCCAATCAAATGCGCTCAGGCGGACGCCAATCTCGATCTTGTTCCCGCTGGCGCGAATTCCTGCCACGATTTCCCGCAACACGCGGGTCCGGTTCTCGAAGCTGCCGCCGTACCGGCCCGGACGCGTATGGGCGCCCAAGAATTCATGCAGGAGGTATCCGTGACAGTGTTTGATGTCCACGAAGTCCGCGCCCGCGTTCCAGGCCACCCGCGCGGCGGCAACATAGCACTCGATTAGCTCCTCCACCTCCGCGTCCGTGAGCACCTGCGCG
>CAZMLP010000827.1:0-9667 GCA_964566745.1 uncultured Verrucomicrobiota bacterium
TCGCGCCGTTCAAGCGCGGACAGGGGCTCCTGCGCGGGCTGGAAACGAGTCGCGGCGGAGAATATCTCACGGATCGCCTGACCGACGAGGCGCTGAAGTTCATCGAGGCGAACCAGAAGCGCCCGTTCTTTGTGATGCTTGCGCATTACGCGGTGCACATCCCACTGAGCGCCAGGACCAATTTGGTGAAAAACTTCCAGCGCGCGTCGGTGAGTGGCGCGGCCCAAACCAATGCCATCTATGCGGCAATGATCGAGAGCGTGGACGAGGACGTCGGCAAGCTGATGGCCAAACTGGAGAAGCTAAGACTCGTGAAGGACACGGTCGTGGTGTTCACGTCGGACAATGGCGGCCTGTCCGTAAAGGAAGGCCCGAATACCCCATCCACTTCCAATGCCCCGTTACGCGAGGGGAAAGGTTACTTGCACGAGGGCGGCATTCGCGTCCCTTTGATTATCCGCTACCCCGGAACTATTCCCGCCGGAACGGTCGTAACCGCGCCCATGTGCAGCATGGATTTCTTCCCCACCCTCGTGGAATGGGCCGGGGCCAAACTGCCCGACGCGCCGTTGGACGGCATCAGCCTCGCGCCATTTTGGACGCTCCCAACCCATGCCATTCATCCCGCCCTTTATTGGCACTATCCGCACTACAGCAATCAAGGCGGCCATCCCGCCGGGGCAATTCGCGAGGGTGATTGGAAGCTGATCGAAAACTACGAGAGCGGCTATATGGAACTGTACAAACTCGGCGACGACGTGGGCGAGACCAACAACCTCGCCCAGCAATTCCCGCAGCGGGCGAACGACCTGCAAAAGAAACTGGCGGACTGGCGACGCTCCATTGGCGCGCAGACGAACACCTTGAATCCTGAATATATTCCAGTGCCCATCGGGCCAACTGCGGATGGCTCGATCGTTCTCCCGGCGCACGAGGTGACCATTCACGGAGTGAACGTTCGTTACGAGCCGCCCGCGCACAAGAACACCATCGGCTACTGGACGCGCGTCGAGGATTGGGTGAGTTGGGAGGTCCGCATCGACCGCGCCGGGACGTATCAAGTGGAGGTGCTGCAAGGTTGCGGCAAAGGAAGCGGCAACAGCGAGGTGGAGATTTCGCTGGGTGACCAAAAGACCGAGTTTGTGGTACAGGATACGGGCGGGTTCCAGAATTTCGTTCGCCGGCAGGTCGGCGAGTTAACCGTCCCGGCAGCGGGCCACTACACGCTCGCGGTCCGACCGCATAAAAAGCCCGGCGTGGCGGTGATGGACCTGCGCGAATTGGTGCTAAGGCCGGTGGTGAAGTGAGCCACGATAGTTTGAAAAGGACTGCCGCGTTGCTATTAGCCATCTTTCGTGTATGGTGGCCGAGTCGTGCGGGTTCGGAAGCCGTTGACTTCCGGGCGCGAGCGTAAGCGCGAACGCCGGGATAAGAAGGACGGCGGCGCATGTTGTTCCCCTTTAACCCGCGCAAGACTTTCGCCGATAAGTTGTTGCGATACCGGCGAGCGCGTGATGTATCCGTTTTTTGCCTTGCAAGATTACTTGGTGTTCGCCGTGCTCGGCCTGGGCGCGGGGTTGGCCATTTACGCCGCTGTTGGCTGGCGGGCGCGGACCGAGCGCGAGCGCGCCGCCGAGGATTTGAAAAAGGCGAAGGAGGCCGCCGAGGTGACCAGCCGGGAACTGGCGGGCGTGAACCGTCAACTAGAGGAGGCCATCGACCGCGCGCATCGCATGGCGGCGGAGGCGCAAACGGCAAGTATCGCCAAGAGCCAGTTTCTCGCCACGATTACCCATGAGATTCGCACCCCGCTCAACGGCGTCGTGGGCATGACTGACCTGCTGCTCGACACCCGCCTCGACCCCGAGCAACGCGAGTACACGGAGACCATCCGCAAAAGCTCCGAAAGCCTGCTCACGATTATCAATGACATCCTGGACTTCTCGCGCATGGAGGCCGGGCGGCTGACCTTTTCGCGCGTGGATTTCGACCTCGCGGACGTCATCCACAGCACCCTGGACCTGCTCGCGGAGCATGCCACCAGCAAGGGCCTCCAATTGAACTGCCTGCTCTTCCCGGATGTGCCGCTCTGGTTGCGCGGCGATCCGGGCCGGCTAAAGCAGGTGTTCATGAACCTTGTCGGGAACGCGATCAAGTTCACCGAGAGGGGCGAGGTGTTCGTTGAGGTGGCGAAGGAGTCCGAGACGCACGCGCAGGTGACCCTGCGTGTCGAAGTGAGGGACACGGGCATTGGCATCGCGCCCGACGTGCAGGCGATGCTGTTTCAGCCCTTCACGCAGGCTGACGCCTCGCACACACGCAAATTTGGCGGCACAGGGCTCGGCCTGGCCATCTGTCGGCAACTGGTCGAGGGCATGGACGGCGCCATTGGCCTGGTGAGCGCGCCCGGGCGCGGCTCGCTTTTCTGGTTCACCGTCACTCTCGACAAGCAGCCTTCCACCTCCGCCTTTCTGCCGCCTCTGGCGCCCGAGGGAAAAAAGATTTCCATTCTGGTGCTGGAGGAAAACGAGCAGAGCCGGCGCGCGCTCGGCCATTACCTGGGAGCGTGGGGCCTGGTGCCCGTGCAGGCGCGGCAAGCGGACGAGGCGGTTGAATTGGTCCGCTCCGAGCTAAAGGACGGCGTGTCGTTGCCGGTGGCCCTGGTGGGCGCGAGCCAGGTCCCGGCGGCGTGCAAGATTCGGGAAGTTCTTGGCGGAGCCGACTTAAAAATCATCGCGCTCACCATGTGGGGACGGCGGGTTCCGGCGGATGAAATGAAGACTCACGGGCTGACCGACCAATTGATGAAGCCGTTGAAGGCGCGCAAGCTTCACGAATGCCTGAGCACTTTGCTGGAGGGGAAAAACTGGCTGGGCTGATCCCCTTTCAGTTTCGTCGTCCCACCCCGAACTGGTCACCGGCACGCACCGGCTTTCCGCCCGCAAAATCGATTTCCACCATTTTCTCGCTTTGGACCTCGGTCATCTTCTCGTCCTTGAGGGTCGCGACCACTCCGCGCGTCTTCACATCAATCACCTCGCCGGTCGAGGGATAGGCATACTTGCCGTCAATGGAAAATGTGACCCAGCCTGGCTCGTCCCGCACAACAAGAGTGGCAAATTCCCTGGGCGGTTTCGGGTCCGCCGCCGAGAAGCCGCGCACATCAAAAATGTGCAGACGCTGGTTGGTCGCGTCACACACCCACAGCTCGTTTTCATCCGGCGTAAGACCAATGCCGTGGCTCGGGCAACCGTGCCGTTTCACAGGTCCCTTCTGAAAATTCCCGACCGTCACCGCGCAAAGAACCTTGCCGGTTTTCAAATCACCTGCCTCGAAGCCAAGACGCTCGTTCACGTTGACGAAACAGAGTGTGGCGGCGCGGTTAATGGTGAACGGGCGGACCACGTTGCTGAACGGCCCCACCTCCAGGCTGACGTCATGGATGCGAGTGTCGGTTACCCGCAGAATCGGCGACTTCAACCCGGCGAGGTACGCGTGCCCGCCGTCCTGGCTGTAGAGCGTGTTGTGCGCCCCCGAGTTCGGGACCAGTTTTTTGATAATCTCGCCGCTGAGGGCGTCAATGACATGCCAGTGCGGACCTTCCAGCGACGGCAGATAAATGATCTTCCCGTCCGGCGAAATGGCCATGCGGTCACAACCGCCGTCGTACGCCTTTTCCCACAAGATTTGGTCGGTCTCCAAGTCGAAGCAGGTGAGAAACCGGAGGGTGCTAACGTAGAACCGGTGCTGCGCCGCGCTGGCGCAAATGCCTTTTACGTTCAGCGGCTTGCCCTTCTCATCCACGCCGCGCGCCGCGATCCGTTTGACAAACTTGTGGTCGTGGTCGATGTCAAACACCAGCACGCCGTGACCGCCGTACTCGAGATAATCGCGCACGCCCGGCGCGGCGACGTAAAGAAAGCGGCGCGACGGCTCGGCCGCCCGGGCCGGGCAATGACCCGGCCACAAAATCAGCAGCGCGAAAATGGAACCGAAAAAAAGCGCGAGAATGCGATGCCTGCCCGGGAAATTCATGGGAAGAGGGTGCCTTGAATTCGGGGCGCGCGCAAGGCCGGTGGTCCGCGCCAATTTCACGCCCGTGAACATTCCGGCACCCGGCTTTGATTGACTTTGCCATCTCCAGCGTCCAATGATTCACAGACTGAATTTTGCATGAAGAAGAACGTTACTCTAGCTCTGAGCCTGGCGGCTGGCATCGCCCAATCTATCAACCTGCGCGCTGCCGACCCGGTGGATTTCGTCAAGCAAATCAAGCCGGTTTTCGAGGCAAACTGTGTCGCGTGCCACAAGGAAGGCCATGCCAAAGGCGGCTTGAACCTGGAGAACAAGGCCAAGGCGTTCACAAGCGAGAATGGGCCGGTTATCGTCCCCGGCAAGTCGAAGGAGAGCAAACTTTACAAGGTCACCACTCTTGCCGCGGATGACGACGATCTGATGCCCCCGGCCAAGAAAGGCGGGCCGTTGCCGAAGAATTTGATTGAGTTGTTGCGCGACTGGATCGACCAGGGCGCGAACTGGCCGGATGGCGTCACCCTCACTCAAAAGAAAGAGGAAGTGGCGAACAATACCGACGACGAACCGGCCACGGTGGCCTCCATTCGGGAGAAGATCCTTGCCAACCAAAAAGAGAAGACCCAGGCCGAGATGAAAGCCTATTCCGACGGGGTTCAGGGAACGGGGGTCAGCTTTGACTTGGTGCCAATTCCCGCCGGCGAATACACCATGGGCAGTCCCGCCAGCGAGCCGGGGCGCAAGGCGGACGAGGGTCCCCAGCACAAGGTTTCCATCTCGCCATTCTGGATGGGCAAGTGCGAGGTGACGTGGAACGAGTTCGAGTTGTTCATGTATCCGGACGAGGAGAAGAAGCGCATTACGTCCAACGGCTCCGTGTACTCGGACGCGCTTTCGGACGCGGTCTCCCGCCCCACCAAGCCGTACGTGGAGATGAGTTTCGGCATGGGTCGCGACGGTTTCCCCGCCATCAGCATGACCCAGCACATGGCCAACAAATACTGCGAGTGGCTCAGCGCCCGGACCGGCCATTACTACCGTTTGCCCACCGAGGCGGAGTGGGAGTACGCCTGCCGCGCCGGCACGACCACCGCCTATTCCTTTGGCGATGATCCGGCCCAATTGGACGACTACGCCTGGTACACGAAAAACAGTGACTCCAAGTATCAAAAGGTCGGCAAGAAGAAGCCGAATCCGTGGGGTCTTTACGACATGCACGGCAACGTTGCGGAGTGGGTGATCGACCAGTACGAGCCGAACTACGACAAATACGTCGGCTCCATGGCCAAGGATCCGTGGACGCCCTCCACCAAGCCCTATCCCCACGCCGTGCGTGGCGGCTCCTGGGATGACGAGCCGGACAAGCTCCGCAGTTCCGCCCGGCGCGGTTCCGACAAGTCCTGGAAGATGCAAGACCCGCAGTTGCCCAAGAGCATTTGGTTCCACACGGACGCCCAGTTCCTTGGCTTCCGCATCGTCCGTCCGCTGGAGGTTCCGCCCGCCGAGGTGTTGAGCAAGTTCTGGAACAACGGCGTGGAGTGGGACGCCGGCAAACCTTGAGCGCCGCCGCCCCGTGGTTGTGAATGAGGTTCGCGCGGCTTGCCCCCGCGAACCCGCTAACGGGACGCCGCCGCGGCTTTGACGAACGCGGTAACCACCGGATGCGGTGATGCTTCGGTGGACGAAATTCCCGGGATGAAGAGCGTGCCGAGAAAAAATTGGTGGCCGGCCAGCTCGGCGGCACGAACTTGCTCCTGCCCGTCCACCGCCTGCACGCGAAATCCCCCCGCCTCAAGACGCGCCACGTATTCCGGGTTCACACCGAAGCTGCACCAGAATCCCTCAGTCGCCGTTTCATTGCGATAGACTTCCCGCAACCGGCTCCCGGGAAGCATCCGCACAGTTTCCGTTCGTCCCACGAGCGAGCAACTGAGCCGGTTGATAATTAACGTTGGGGCCTCCGGCGAGGTTTCCTCGTGCTCGCCTCCGGCGATGCCAAGGACATTGCGGGCAAACTCGATCACCATGTGCTGGAACCCGCCGCAATTGCCCATGAAAACCCGGTCGTTTTCCCGCGCATACCGTATGGCCGCCAGCGCGCCGGTCATGCTTTGGTAGGGACTGCCGCAAGCGCAAAGGATCCCGTGATACCCGGTCAATTGCTCCGCCACTCGCGCGGTGTCATCGAATTTTGTCGTCGGCAGCCACTCACCCTCCACGTCCAGCCCCAAGACTTTGGCGGAATGTTCCAGCGCCTCCGCAGTGGCCGTTTGCGTCCGGTTTCCGGGACAGAAATCGCCAACGATTCCGATTCGTATCGTGCCGCTGCTCATTTCACGGGCGGGCTAATACAATAAATACTTCTGCCGCCTGGCGCGGAACGCGTCCTCGCCCGGCTTCCAAGATTTCGCGATTCCCGCCGCCGATCGACCGGCTTGCAAGTCTCTTCGGGTGATGCTCGAACCGGTCAGTTTGTAGAACATCAAGAAGTCGCGGCCCCGCCGGTTCGCCTCCAAAAACAGGTCGCGTCCCGCCACCTGTTTGATCGCGTCGAGAATGTGAAAGCTGATGCCCACGAGGGGCGATATGGGCGGCTGTGTGTATTCGATCCGAACCCCTTGATAGGGTCGCTTTTCAAATATTCCCGAGATGGGGACGAATCTCACGCCTTTCATGCGCGCGTCCGCGAGCTTGCTCGCCAGCTTGGATCCATCGAACCAGTTGGCTGTGACCGACTCGTACGGCCGGTTGAATTTGTACCCAACGTCAAGCCCGCTGCCGTCGGCAATCCAGCCCAGCAACCCCAGCGCCGCGTAGCCGGTCGCGGCCTCGGGACTCGTGATCTTGGGCGAGGTGGCCACCCATTTCAGGCCGGTCTCTTTCCAGGTCATGGAACGCTGCCAGCCGTTCATTCGAATGACCGTGAGCTTGCACGGCGTCTTGATCCACCGCTCGCCGTTGATCATTTTCGCCAGCTCGCCACACGTCAGCCCGTACACATAGGGGATTTCCCATTGGCCAACGTGCGACCGGAAGCGCGGATCGAGCGGCGGCCCTTCCGCGCGAAGCCCGCCAAGCGGATTGGGCCGGTCCAGCACCACGAACTCGACGCCCGCCTGGCCGCACGCCTCCATCGCCAGGCCCATAGTGCTTATGAACGTGTAGGAGCGGCACCCGATGTCCTGGATGTCATAGACCAGCGCGTCCAGCCCGGCGAGCATCTTGGGCGTCGGTTTGCGTGTGGGACCTCTGCCGTAAAGTGAAAAGACCGGCAGGCCGGTGGCTGCGTTCGTCGAGTCAAGGAACTCGGTGCCGGCGGGAATTTCGGCGTTGAGCCCGTGTTCGGGCGCGAACAGAGCGACGAGCTTCACTCCCGGCGCGTTGCGGAGAAGCTCGATCGTCGAGCGCCCCGCGCGATTGACTCCGGAAGGATTTGTCAGCAAACCAACCCGTTTGCCCTGTAATTCCTTGAAGCCGCCAGCCGCCAGCGCCTCGCTACCCAATTGCACCTGCGCTGAAAGAGCGGCTGTCGCCAGCAAAAAGGCGATCCACACTCCCAGGCAAACATGGCGCGACATGCAATGAGATATAATACGAAGTTCCCGTCCCCGCAATGGATTCGAGTCGGTGCGGAATGGCCTGCCTCATTCCCAGCCATTTTTATGCTTCCAAGCATCCGATAAATTGATTTCGGCAAAATCCCGGCCGCCCATCCAGTACAAGCGGCCGTTCTCCTTGACAAATCTTCCATCGACAGGAGCGGCATCTTGCGCCGGGTTGGGGTGACGCCACCGGGCAACGATCTTCCCCTGGTCCACCTCCAAAGCGTAAATTGTGGAAACCGGTCCGGTGGTGAAGTTGTTCGTCACCCATTCGCCACCGCCCAAAAAGACGTGGCCATCCGCTATCGTCATCGCCGCTCCACGCTCCACATGGCCGGAGGCCGGATCAACGATTTCCCAGACCTTTTGGCCAGAATCACAGTCGATCAATTCATAACTGTGGTCATACCCGACGCTCGTCTGAAACAAGGCTCGTCCGGAGTTTTTATCCCAAGCGATAAATCTGGGGTTGAAACCGGTCCTGACAGGCCGGGTTCGACCGTCTCTCCGGCAATAAGTGAAAACCGGGTGTCCGCCCTCCAGCGGCGCCAGCAACACGCCTTGCCCTTCCGGCGCGGTCGCGACCGTCATCATCGGCCGGTCGCAACGCTGCTTGAACGAAAGCCTGCCGTCGTTTCTGGTCACCCACACTGTCGGCGACAGATCCCGCGCCGTTTCCCGTCCCACCCAGCTAAAGCTGCCGTCACTATTCAGGGAGAAATCAAAACCCTGATAATCGAGAAGCGGGCCAAGGATGCCCGCCCATTTTCCGTCCACATAAAACTCGAACTCTTTCAGCCGGCTCGCGCCCAAATCGCACTCCCGAACCAAAAACCGGCTGTCGGGCGTGGATTTGATCGAGCCAGAGAAAGCCTTCCGAGGGCGCAATTTTATTGTCCACGTGCCGTTTAGGGCGTGGGCCACCATGTGATCGGACCGCCGGTAATCCATTACAAACCCGGTATCGAGGACAAACCCCCACCTTGCCTCGTCCCGCCCGCCCAACTCTTTTTTTTCCCGGCCGTCGGGAGCCAGCCAGCGATAGCTGCTTTCCGAATGAATTCCCTCGGTTTTCCTCTTTATGGTGCCGTCGGATTTCTCCGTGAAGACACGCGTCACGTTGGAGCGAATGGTTATCGTTTGCTCCATGACGTACGGGGAGACCCATCTAGAGGTCACTTCGCCCGCCAAAGTGCCAGGAAAGCCAAGATCTCTTGGCATGCGCATGACGTGCGTCAACTCCGCCGCCGCGCCGGCGCTCGCCCAATATAATAACGCGATTAAAGTGCATTTCACGCGGTAAACAGGCGATTGGGAACGGCCCCTCAATGCAATCAAACTGCTCAATCTAACTTGGACACAAAGCAATCGCCGGCGCTCAATTATCGGTTCGTCACCCGCGTCACTCGATCTTCAAATCCACTGCCGCGAAATGCTCGTGGTCGCTGCCGCTGTTCTCGGATTGCACGCGCACCAGATAGGCGCCCGGCTTCGGCACGCGAAATATTTGGCGCAATCCCACCTTGGCCTGCGGTTTGAAATCGAGCGTGTATTTGCCTTGAAGCACAATGCCCTCCTTCAGCGCGGGCGGCTCCTTTTGGCCGACGCTCTCCTGCGCGACGATATAGAAACGCACGGTCACATTTTTCATGATCTCGTGCGGGTTCACGTCCGTCATGAAGAACTGAAGCGTCAATGGTTGTCCTGCTTTCCCGCGCAACACCGGCCTGGGATAGCGCCCGCCGGCCGGCGGATAGTCATCCACCCTGCCCTCCACTTTTTGATCCCCCGCCTCCACCGTCAGATTGATCTCGTAGTGCTCGGCTCGGACCTCCAGCGCGAGGAGCAGAATAACCAAACCACCAAAGTCTCGAGCGAGTCGCTTCCAGTGGAGAATCGGACTCATGCTATTTGACCTCCAAGTCGAGGGTCGCCACCGGCTCGATAAACTCCACAGTCTTCGGCCCCTCGACCTCCACGCGCACAATATACATGCCCGGGTCATGCACGCGGAACGAGAGCGTGCCGGTGGT
>CAZMLP010000828.1:0-5341 GCA_964566745.1 uncultured Verrucomicrobiota bacterium
AAGGACATTTCCCTGATCACCGTGCCGCCGCCGCAGATGGTGTCGAACATGAAGATCGGCAAGATGGACGGCTTTTGCGTGGGCGAGCCGTGGGGCGCGCGCGCCATAGCGGACAAGGTGGGTTACACCTCGGTGCTCACGCAAGACATGTGGAAGGATCATCCCGAAAAAGTCTGCGCCTTCACCGCCGAGTTCGCGGAGAAGAATCCCAAGACCGTGAAGGCCGTGCTGCGCGGCCTGCACGAGGCGAGCGTCTGGCTCGACAAGCTTGAGAACCGCCCGGAGCAATGCGAAATCGTCAGCCGCCCGACTTATATCAATTGCGACAAGGACGCGTTGCTCGGCCGGCTGCTGGGCAAGGTGGATTACGGCGACGGCCGGACCAAGCAGGACGCGAACTACATGATCTTCAACCAGCGGAACTGCAATTATCCCCAGGTGAAATACTGTGTCTGGTGGCTCTCCCAATTCCGCCGCTGGGGCATGGTGAAAGCCGCGCCGGACTACGCGGGCGTGGCCAGGCAGGTGATGCGGCCGGACATTTACGAGGAAGTGATGAAGGAGGTCGGCCACACGCACGGCGGGCCGAACAACGATCCCGAGACGCTGTTCGACGGCGTGACTTTCGACCCCGCGAAACCGGAGGAATACGCGAAGGGTTTTGCCGTGAACAATGTCGCCGCCTGACAACCTGTCAATCGCATGAAAGACAACTCGTTCAAACTGGATTGGCTGTTGCTGCCGCTGATTGGCTTCGCGGCGGCGGTGATCATCTGGCAAGGTCTCAGCTCGACCGTTGCCAAGGAACTGCCCTCTCCCGCGAAGACATGGGCCGAGAGCAAAGAGTATATTCTCAAGCCGTTCGAGAAGCGCGGCGAGATGGACCAGGGCATTCTGCGGTTCACCTGGTACTCGCTGGTGCTGGTCGCCAAGGGCTACGCGATCGCGCTGGTCATTGGCACTCCCATCGGTTTCATGCTGGGTCTGTCAAAGATGTTCAGCAAGAGCTTTGATCCGATCATCCAGATTCTTCGCCCCGTCTCGCCGCTCGCGTGGCTGCCGCTGGGGCTGGTGTTGTTTCTCGGGGCGGGCAAACGGGCGTCCGAATTGGGCGCGCTGTTCACCATCGCGGTTTGCTCGATGTGGCCGACCGTGCTGAACACGGCGGTGGGCGTCCGCTCGCTGCCGCAGGATTATTTGAACGTGGCCAAGGTGTTGAAGCTCTCGCGCTGGAAAACACTCTTCAAGGTGCTGATTCCCGCGACGCTGCCATACATGTTCACCGGGTTCCGCCTCAGCCTCGGCATCGCCTGGCTGGTAATTGTGGCGGCGGAAATGCTCACCGGCCGGCCCGGCGTCGGCGGCTTTCTCTGGCAGGAGTACAACGCGCTCAACTACGCGCACATCATCCTCTGCATTCTCACTATCGGTGTGGTGGGTTTCATTCTGGACCGGCTGATGAGCGTGGTGGAGGGCCGCTTCCGCGCCGCGTAAGGAACCGTTCATCGCCCTCCCATCAATTATGGCCTTTCTCGAATTGAAGAACGTCAGCAAGGGATTCGGCGCTGGCGGCCAACGCGCCGAGGTGCTCAAGGACATCAACCTGAGCATCGAGAAGGGCGAGTTCGTGGCCATCGTCGGTTACTCGGGCGCGGGCAAGACCACGTTGATCAGCCTGGTCGCGGGACTGCTCCGTCCCGACACCGGCAGCATGACGCTGAACGACCTTGAGATCACCGAGCCGGGGCCGGATCGCGGCGTGGTCTTTCAGAATTACTCGTTGCTCCCGTGGTTGAGCGTGCACGAGAACATATATTTGGCGGTGGACCAGGTTTTCCCGAATTGGGCCCCGGCGAAGAAGCAGCAGCATGTCGAGCGGCACATCGCGATGGTGAACCTGACTCCGGCCCGCGACAAGCGTCCCGGCGAGTTGTCGGGCGGTATGCGACAGCGGGTCAGCGTGGCGCGCGCCTTGTCCATGGACCCGCAGATCCTCCTGCTGGACGAGCCACTGGGCGCCCTCGACGCGCTGACCCGCGCCACTTTACAAGACGAGATCTCCCGCATCTGGCAGGAGAACAAGAAGACTGTGGTGTTGATCACAAATGATCCCGACGAGGGCATTTACCTCGCGGACCGGATCATTCCGCTGACAGCGGGGCCGGGCGCGACTCTGGGGCCGTCGTTCGCGGTGAACTTGCCCCGGCCGCGCGACCGCAAGGCGATCAATCACGATCCGCAGTTCGCGCGGGTCCGCAAATCCGTGATCGAATTCCTGCTCGATTCGCGCGGCACGAAGCACGCCGAGGTCAGCCGAAAACTGGTGTTGCCGGACATCGAGCCGGAGGACCTTTCCATTCCGGGTCCATTGGCCGGCGGTCGGCGCACGCCGGTTCGCCGGGGTGAAATCAAAAGGGAAACCGTCTCCGTTGACTCATGAGCGACCACGTCGAGTTGTCCAATTTGACCAAGAGCTAGCCGACGCCGAAGGGACCGGCGGTCATCGTCAAGGATTTCAACCTGCGGATCAAAAAGGGCGAATTCATCGCGTTGATCGGCCATTCGGGTTGCGGAAAATCGACTGTGCTCTCGATGCTCGCCGGCCTCAGTTCGATCACCCAGGGCGGAATCGTCCTCGCGGGCAAAGAGCTGACCGGGCCGGGACCGGATCGCGGGGTGGTGTTCCAGTCCCCCTGCCTGTTGCCGTGGATGACCGCGTTCGACAACGTGTTGCTCGGCGTGGACCAGGTTTTCTACACCGCCTCGAAAGAGGAGCGGCGACAGATCGTGGAATATTATCTCACCGTGGTGGGGTTGGGCGACTCGATGCACAAGCGGCCCGCCGAGCTTTCGCAAGGAATGCGCCAGCGGGTGGGCATCGCCCGGGCGTTCGCGCTCTCGCCGAAAATGCTGCTGCTGGACGAGCCGTTTGGCATGCTCGACTCCCTCACGCGCGTGGAGTTGCAGCAAGTGCTGATTGATCTCTGGTCGCGCCGGAACATCACCGCGCTGATGGTCACGCACGACGTGGACGAGGCGTTGTTTCTCGCGGACCGCGTCGTGATGATGACCAACGGCCCCGCCGCCGGGGTGGGTGACATTTTGGAGGTGCCATTCGCGCGTCCGCGCAACCGCACCCAAGTGCTCGAGCATCCGGAATATTACGCCTGCCGCGAGCGGTTGATCACTTTTCTGGAGGAGCGGGCGCACAAGAAGTCGGGCAGCGAAGGGCCGGGACAGGCGCCACCGCCTTCCGCGCCGGTTCAAAGCCCCGCCACTCCCTCCGCCAAACCGGCGGTCAATCCGGCGGCAGTGGACGCGAACAAAATGCTGGCCACGCACTGACCCGGCATGACCATCCCCCTTCCCATCATTCCCGAGAGCGCGCCGTTCAACGCGGAGCAACGCGCGTGGCTCAACGGTTTTCTGGCCGGCTTATTTTGCAACTCGGGCACAGCGCCCGCAATGGCCCCGGCTCCAGCCGGGCCGGCGCGACCGCTGCTGATTCTTTTTGGCAGCCAGACTGGCAGCGCGGAGAAACTGGCCAGACGCGTGGCAAACGAGGCGAAGAAATTAAATTTTGCCCCCCGCGTCCTGGATGCGAACTCCTTCGCCTCCGTGAATTGGGCGGAGGAAAAGCACCTCCTCCTGGTGACCAGCACATGGGGCGATGGCGATCCGCCGGACAATGCGGTGAATTTCTGGGCGTGGCTGCAGAGCGATGCCGCGCCGCGGCTGGAGCACTTGAGCTACGCGGTGCTTGGCTTGGGCGACAAAAATTACGCTGACTTCTGCGGCGCGTCCAAAAAGTTTGACGCGCGCCTGGCGTCACTTGGCGCGCGGCGGTTGCTCCCGCGCGCCGAGTGCGATGTTGACTATGAGGCGGCCGCCAAGGGGTGGATCGAGCAGTTCTGGCCCGCGCTGGGGCCCGCTTCCGCCGCGACTGGTGGAAGCGGGGCGGCGCTTGGGCCAGCCACCACGACCCCGGAAAAGCCAGCGGAGACGGAGACGGCCTCCGCCGGCTACAACCGGAACCGGCCCTTTCCCGCGCGACTGAAAACGAATCGCCGGCTGAATGGCCCCGGCTCCGCGAAAGACACGCGTCATTTTGAAATCGTGCTCGAGGGCTCGGACTTGAGTTACGAGGCGGGTGACGCGCTGGGGGTAATGCCGGCCAATTGTCCCGTGCTCGTGGAGGAGTTGCTCGCCGCGCTCGGTTTTCAAGGCGAGGAGCCCGTGGCCGTTCCCGGCGGCGAGACCGCCATTCACGAGGCGCTGCTCCGCCATTTCAATATCAGCCAGCCGGGCCGTGAATTGATCGAAACGGTCGCGACCCGCACGCAAAACACGGAGTTGCTGGCGCTGCTGGGCAAAAAGCCCGAGTTCGATGCCTGGCTCCATGGCCGGGACATTGTCGATGTGATGCGGTCCGGCGGGCGCGGAAAATTCACGCCGCCAGAGTTTGTCGCGCTATTGCGCAAGCTCAATCCGCGGCTCTACTCGATTTCCTCCAGCCCGAAGGCGCATCCCGGCGAGGTGCATCTCACGGTGGCGGCGGTGCGCTACGAGGCGCACGGTCGCGCCAAGCGCGGCGTCTGCTCGACCTTTCTTGCCGACCGTGTCACCGACACAACGCCCGTTCCCGTGTTTGTCCAAACGAGCCACGGGTTTCGGCTGCCCGCTGACGGCACGCGCCCGGTGATCATGATCGGGCCCGGCACGGGCATCGCGCCGTTTCGGGCGTTCCTGGAGGAACGGCAAGCAACCGGCGCCTCCGGCAAAAACTGGCTCTTCTTCGGCGACCAGCAACGCGCCTCTGATTTTCTTTACGAGGAGCAATTGGCCGGTTGGCAGCAGTCCGGGCATTTGGCACGTCTCGACCTCGCCTTTTCCCGCGACCAAAAGGAAAAGATTTACGTGCAAAACCGCATGCTGGAGCAGGCGGGGGAGTTCTGGGACTGGCTGGAGTCGGGCGCGCACATTTACGTGTGCGGTGACGCCAAACGCATGGCCAAGGACGTCGATGCCGCGCTGCACGAGTTGATCGTCACTGCCGGCGGCAAGACCCGCGACGAGGCGGCGGCGTATGTCGCGAAATTGAAAACCGACAAGCGTTATCAACGCGATGTGTACTAATTTTCCCGCACGATTTCTCCGCGCAAGCTGCCTGCCTGCCCGCCGGGCCGTCCGGGCATCGCGAAATGAGATTTTCGCGCCCCTTGTTCATGCGGACGTCGCAGCGCGACGTCCCAACCATAAATGATGACACCCCTCCCCTTTTCCGAAGTGGCCGGACAAAAGCTGAGTGGCGAGCAAACCGCTTATCTCGACGGTTTTTTTG
>CAZMLP010000829.1:0-4833 GCA_964566745.1 uncultured Verrucomicrobiota bacterium
AAGCCGGGCGAGATTAGCGACGTGGTCACGACCGCTTACGGCTACCACATCATCAAGGTGGCGGAGAAAATTCCGGCGCAGAAGATGGAACTGGCCAAAGTCCAGGAGGACCTCAAGAAAAGCATCCGCCAGTCGAAGTTCCGCGCCATGCAGGGCGAGTACTTTGACCGGCTGCGGTTCGACGCCGACGTGTCGTGCAAGTGAGCCGCCGGGCCTTGCGCCAATCGAAATAAGCAAAGGCCGCGCGAAGTTGCGCGGCCTTTTTGCCTGGTCAGGACTTCTTGCCGCGCTTGCGGCGAAGCTCCTGATTGAGGAAGAATATCAACCGCTGCAAACGGGTTTCAACCTCCACGGTTTCCAGAATCGCCTGGCGCTCAAGCGGGCCGGGGAGCAGCGCGCAGGAAACCAGATCCACCAGTTGTTCGGGATCGTTGAGCGAGGCCAGTTGCTGCACCGCGTCCTTGAGGGCGCGGGAGGAGAGCGATCCGTCGAGGCCGGGAATTTTCAGGTCCGAGACGTTCTTTACGAGGTGAATCGGGAGTTGAAACCCGCGCTTCAACCGCTCGCTGACGAGATCAAGCACCTGCGCCGTGAGGGAGTTGACCTGGTCACTGGTGGTCACCGCCGGCTCGAGGACTTGGATGCGATGCACGCGATAGGGGCGATATTTGACCGCCTTGATGAGTTGCACGCGCGCGACGACCTGCAAGATCAAGTTGGAAGTGACATCCTTGTTGCCCACGGAGGCGCGAATCAGTCCCAGCCCTGCGACGGCGGACTGCGACTCGCGATGACTCGCGGGCTTTTGCATCGCGACGCAAAACATGCGGTGCGAATCCAACGTCTCGGCCAGCATCCGGCGGTAACGCGGCTCGAAAATGTAGAGCGGAAGCATGGCCTGCGGAAACAGAATGGCGTTCGGCAGCGTCATCACCGGCACTTCTTGCGGCAAATCCATGGCCGGAATCTAGGAGAGGCCCCGACGAATTCAAGCCTGCAAATTGGAGGGCGAAAAAGGCCGGTTTTACGCGGTTTTTTGACGAGGCGGAGCCGGAGCCGCGCCGCGCCGCCGGAAATTTTGGCGAGGATAAGAAACGGATCAGGGCGCGCTCACGATTTCCACCCGATAGAAACGGGTCAAATCTTGGGAGACGGGCAAGGTGATGTCCACCGCGCCGCCCGTGCCGATCACCTCGTTTTGCGGCAGGACCGACCAGTTCTTGCCGGCCGCGTCAGTGGTGGTTTCCACACGATAAGTTTTGCCCGCGCGAGTGTTGAGGCGGAGCTTGAAATGGTTCAAACCGCCGGGATTCGCCGCCGCGTCGAGGACGGTGAGCAGTCTCGGCCCTTCCGGCGCGAAAAGTTGCAGAGGGCGCATCATGTCATCATCCTCGTGGTCAAGAATGTGGCAATGATAGACGTAGCGACCGTCGGTGTCCGCCGCGAGCGACAAGGCGCTGGGTGTGGTGTAATAATCGGTGTTCGTGGGCCATTCCATCACCACACGCGTGACAGAGTACGGCGCCGCGCGGACAGTGTCCTTGTCGCCGGACTCGAATGCTTTGACAGTTTGGATGTCATTGGTGTTTGTGCTGAGATAATACGCGAGTGGTTTCAACGTGCCGGCGATGCGGTCGTTGATGTAATTCGTCACCATCGTCGGCGGGAAGGCGAGATTTTGGTTCGTGTTCCAGCCGGCAAACCGGATCCGGTCGAGCACCCGAAACGAAAGCAAATGGATATGCATGGGGTGCATGTCCGACGAGAGGTTGATGAACGACCAGATTTCCCGCTGCCCGGCGCGCGGCCTCTCGGTGATGGGCGCGTCGAAATGGGAAAGATTTAGCAGGGAAAAAGGGCCGCTGCCATCCGCCTCGAACGGCGGTCCCGGAAACGGCGTCTCGATGGTCAGGTCCAGCGCGATCTCGCGGTTGACATCCACATTGTTCGTCATGCTCGCGGTCGTGACCCAGTTGGAAATGATTGTGCCGGGTATGCTGCTGGTGTCCGGCGAGGAGAGCGGCAGGGTGACCCGAAATTGCATGATATTCGTGACAAAGGGAGGCAACGGCGTCGCGATGGTGTTGAACATCGTGATCGACCGGTTCGTGAACTGCGTGAAATCAATAATCATGTCCACGCGCTCCGCCTCGCCGAGCGCGAGACCGTTGGTGGAGGACTGGGTGACGGTTTTTTGCAGGAAGCCGTCGTCATTGCCGATAATGTGGTAGGGGGGCGGGACCGGCGCGTTGGTCAACGAGTTTCCCTGGTCGTCCGTCACGGCCAGGGCGAGGCCGAAGGCGCGGGAGCCGGCTGCGTTGAGGATACGAAAGCGGTAGCGGCGCGGTTCCACTTCCAAATAGGGCGTGATCTTGCCATTCACCGCCACAAGGCTGTGCCACGGATAGGTGGTGAGCAAAATACTTTGCGGCGCGCAGTTGGTTTGGATGTCGAGATCGCGGATGGCGAGCGGAACCTCGTACGGGCCGGCGGGCAGGTTCAGGTTGGTCTCAACCGCCGGGTTGCGCAGAATGTATAAGCCTGCCAATCCCACATAGACGTTGTTGGCGGTCACCCCGATGGCGTGGTCGTGATACCACAACGACTGGCCTTTTCCGCCCAAGTCCACGTTGCCGTAGAAATATTGGTCCGACTGGCCAGTCCGATACCAGTTGGTGGGATAGCCGTCATAACGCGGCAGCGTGGCGCCGCCGTGCAAATGAACCACAGTGCGCACGCTCTGGTCCGGCACGCCATGCAGAAACGGGTTTGCGGGCAACCAATCGGGATAATTGGTCGGGAGCTGGTTGATCCAGTTGACGAGGATGGGCGAGCCAGCCGTGACATCAAAGGTCGGGCCTGGAACCGATCCGGCGTAACCCCACAATTCGACGGGCGGCAGCTTCGCGTGGAAATATTGCGGGAGCGGGATCATCGGCATGTCGTATTCCGGAATGCCGTTGGTGTAGCACTGGCCGGGAACGACCGGGACGCAGTAGTTATAGTTGGTGCGGGCCGGCACGGCGACGGGCGGGATCGGCAGCGGATCGAGAAACGGGGGCAGGTTGGTGATGGCCAGGCAATAACCGGACCCGGCCGGATGAATCCCGCCGTGATCATGCTGGTCCTGTGCCAATGCGCGGGGCGCGGGCGCAAGGGTGGCGATGGACAGGATGAACGCGGACAAGATCGGGAATCGGCTCATGAGGTTCATGGAATTGGTTGCCTCCTAAACACCGCAAGCCATCTGGCCTGTCATTGATTAAATCTTCGCGCGGAGAAAGAAGCTGCTTTGCGCCGCCACGGCGTCCCATTTAAGGGGGTCCAGATAATCCACGCGATCCGCGAAGGCGAATCCGAAGTCCGTCGCGCTGTGCCGGTCTTTGCGAGTCGCCTTCAAGTCGCGCAGAGAGGAGACAACGCGGCGGAGCGGGGTTTTGGAGTCGTCTTTCGGAGGCATTCGTGAGAAAGAGTTGGAATCGAATATTCTTTTTCTCGCAAGGGCTTAAATGAGTTTCACGGAATAAGGATGAGCGCAGTTTCTCAACCGGACTTTTGCTTTTTGCAAAAGTAGCTTTTTGTGCGACAGAGAGCGATATATCGAAGGACGGCGTTGAGGAGGATTGTAAAGGTCCTTGCGTTGAATGAACTTATCCGCCTGTCGATCTTCCGTGCAAATCAACTCGCATCCCGAAACTTTGAGTATTGCAATCAAATGAGCATCGTTGCAGCGGGGATCGTTAATTCGGCGTTTCAGCGATCTCTCTTCAGCCTGAACCATCTTGTAATCAGCCTCCAATAGTCGGCGTGCTTTGTTCAGTTGTTCAAAGAAAGGAACATAACATAATGATTTTCTTAGTTCCTGCCTGTATTTCTTTCCCCCGTAGATCAAATAACCCCTACCACTGGTAAGAAATTTCAACACGGGCTCGTAATCGGGAAAACGCTCTGAATTCCGATTAAAAACTGCATGAAATGCGTTGGTATCAATTATGACGCACATCTCAAATTCCGAGCAATTCCAGTTGTTCCTTGATAAAAAAATCTCGAAATAATCTCGGTTGATTCTCGGAATATTCCCCAGTAAAACCAATCTCGATCGGTGTCACCGTATTCCGGCCTTCAAGTCGTTGAAAAAAAAGAACCTGAGATTCTGGGCTTTTTATCTTCGAACGTCTGTAATTCAACCTGAATCGGTCAATTGTGAAGTCGCTATGAGTTTCGATAAAGAATTTTTTCCTCTCTATCGCAGCTAAGCTGAAAAAAACGTCACCCAAGGAGGCTTGGGCGCGAGGGTGGAGATGGACTTCCGGCTGCTGTATGGCGAAGCTTGCATTCGCCGAAGCTGACAGTATTTCGACTATTATTGGAAGCGATTGAGAAACCCCGTAGCCAACATTGGTGATTGGAAGGTTTGGGCAATTAGGGAGCTTAATTGTAATTTCAAATGGACCATTCCCCCGTTTCCCATACTCACTGATTCTTAAGCTTGAAAACAACCCGCTGGATCGGCCAAAATTTCGTAACGTGTCGATCAGGTGCTTTTTTTCTGGTGAATTGGCGGCCTTTAATCGTTTTCTGAGAATATACGGAGTATGGCTTCCTTCAGGATCATATTCCTCGACCAATGAATCGTACGTACGGCGAGGTTTTGATCGAATTGGCGCGATATGTTTGAAATCTGTTACGTAAAAGAGGTGGTTGAATGCAAACTCGCTTCTTAACTCTCCATGATGTGATCCAGAATAGGCAGCAAATTGGTAAAGTTGCTCGGCTGAGATAGGGCGAATCGCTTCTGGAATCTGGATTCCCGCTTCGTATGATGAGTCGGGC
>CAZMLP010000830.1:0-1894 GCA_964566745.1 uncultured Verrucomicrobiota bacterium
GGCTTGATCTCCGTGATCAACGGCGTTTTCATTTCCGGCGAGCCAGGTTTTTCCGCCGCGCGCAATGACAAACCACCGGCTAGCGCCACGGCCAGGAATCCCGCCGCGCGACCAAACCAGGCGGTCCGGCCCGTGGACGTGGAGCGCGATTTCCTCACCGGGGATCTTCCGTCATTCGGCCAGTTTTTCATTCACGTTTGCCTCGTTTTCCGCCTGCCGGGCGAGGTTGAAATAAATCTGCCGCACCGATTGCGAGTTGAAGCTCAACGGCCCGAAATTGGCGCTCCGGCCGGACACTTGATGCTCGTCCCACTTCTCCAGCGTCAACGAGACATTGCCGCCGCCCGCGAGAAAAGTCCGCGTCTCCCACGGAGTCCGGCCCATCGCCACCTGGTTGGTTCCCCCAAAATAGATTTGCGTCACGCGCTCGACTGGCACCTGCAGCTTGGTTTGCGCGGCTTCAAAACCGATCTTTCCGTCGCTCAGCACGCCCAACGCCCCCTGCACGCGGTCGTGGTTTGCCAGCCGCAAATAATCCCCCGCGCCCCGGTCCGCCGTGCCCTGCTCAAGGTCAGCCCGTCCGTCCCACTCCGCCACCCTTATGTTGCTGAGCCGGACCGACGGGCCGTCCATTTGGGAAAAGAACACAATCCCCTGCCCGGACGCGATGAACCCTGCCGGGTCCCGCCACGTTTGCAGCGGCTTGCCGTCCACAATGGCGGTGAACGACGCGTCCTCCTTGCTGGAGCGAAGCTCGAAGTGCATTTTGTTTTTCTTGAGACTGACGGGCAATTGCGCCTGCGGCCCAAGCTGGTTGATGCCGGAATTTGCCTGGATTTTCTGAGCGCTCATGTAACCCGGTCCGAGATAGAACATGTAGGTGTTCACCCCGTAATCGAAGCGGTTGAGCGTGTCCGTATAGAGGATCAACACGAGACTAAAGTTGCCCGTCCATTCCAAGTCCATCTCCAGACTAGTGGAACCGGTCATTTTCAGATTGCGACCAAGAAGGCCGACGCCGTTCGCGACCAGCGCGCCGTCACGATATTGCCACGGCTTTTGCCCCTGCCCCTGCACCCAGCCCTCCAAGTCGGCCGGTCCCTCGTATAGAACCGAGTATCCCTTGGCGAGGAACATGATCGATTCGACCCGCGACCGCGACGTTCGCAAATGCCCCCCCAGCCAGCTCTCCAACTCAATGTTCTCGTGGTCCAGCGCGAGCAGATTGCCGAACAACTCATCGCCATTTTTGAAACGGAACCGGCATCGATAGGGCGCCTGGGACCCCGCCGGGACGATCTTGTCAAAGTGAATGCCGCTTATGTTGTCCGGCCGGAAATCAATCGGCGCCTTGGCGTCGGGATGCCGCCAGCGAATGCCCCGCGCGGGATCGACCAACTCCAACGAGCCGTGCAGCACCGAACCGTCCAGGAACTGCAAGACCCCGGCAAATGGCGTCGCGGACGGCGTCGGCGCGGGGGACGGGCCGGCAGGCGCTTCCTGCGCGCGGGATCCGGTGACGAGCACCAACGCCCAAAGCCAGCCCGTCAAGGCCGCCCGGCTTTTGCTGATAAATTCGCCCAATGTCACCTGAAGTCCTTAACGCTCGTAGATCGGCAGATAACGATAGTTTAGCGCGAGGGAAAGCAGCGACGCCGTGGTCGAGAACGTGGCTCCGAACTGCCCTTCCCAGCTTCCGTCCGGACCCTGGCTCGCACCCAGCGTTTTAATGTTTGCCCTGTTCCAGGCGCCCCACGCCTCCGGCGAGGCGTGGAAGAACGCCTGAGCCCCGTAATAAAGAAAGTATTGCTGGTAGGTTCCCTCGGGCTGCGCCGACTTCAGAAATTGTAACGCGATCTCATACGCCTTCGTGTTTTTCTCCTTCGCCAGCGCG
>CAZMLP010000831.1:0-1937 GCA_964566745.1 uncultured Verrucomicrobiota bacterium
AAGCGCTTGAAGCGCTGGAGCAACGCCAGCGCCTCCTCCCGGTTTCGGCCGGACCCCAGCTTGAAGATCACCTCGCGTTGCTCGCCCGGCTGCAAGACCAGATCGACCCGCAGCGCCGCGCACGCGTCCAGGCCGGCGCCGACGCGTCCCGAAAGGCGGTGCCGGCCCATGGCGGCGGGCCGCGCCAGCGAGCCGTTACGACCGATGAATTCGACCCGGTTGCCGGTGAAGGAATGGACTGGCTCGGTGGCCGCGACGAACGCGACCCGCCCGCCAAAATCAGCGTTGTACGAGTTTCGCGCCAGTAGCGCGCCCGTGCGCGCGTCCAGCTCGGTGGCGATATGCGGGAAATTCCTCGAGCGCAACTCGCCTAGCACCCATTCCCAAAAGCCGGTGACCGACAGCGGGCGCTCGCGGTCGGATTGATTGCGCAGGACGACGCGAACGAATTTCACCGGCGCGTCGGCGGCAACGTAATTCCACACCTCCGAGGTGATGCCGTCGTCGGTCAACTCGAAGACAGTGTAACCAAAGCCGTGGCGCACCACATAAGGCTCGCGACTGGGCGCGGGGAGCGGCGTGGGGGACCAAAACCGTCCGGTCTGCTCGTCGCGGATATAGAATGCCTCGCCGCTGGGGTCGCTAACGGGGTCATTGTGCCAGGGGGTCAGACGGAACTCGTGGGAATTCTCGGCCCAAGTGTAAGAACTGCCGCTTTCGGAAACGAGGGTGCCAAAATTGGGGTTGGCGATGACATTCACCCAAGGCGCCGGGGTGGTTTTGCCCCAGGGAAGCTGGATAACATACTCTTTTCCGTTGGGGGTGAAGCCACCCAAACCATTGAAAAACACCAGCTCGCGTTTGGGAATCTCGACATGTTGCGGTTGCGGGGGCCGCGGGCGGGTGGCCACAAAAGGCGCGGGCATCAGCTCGGCGCGCGGCTGATGTTCCAACTGCCCGGCGAGGGGCCCGTTTTCGTCCGACAAAACCACGCGCGCGGCGCTCTGCAACAGCACGCTATCCTCGTGCGACAACTGGTCCGCCCGCCGGACAAAGATGCCGCCGGGCTTGTCGAGGAGGCTGGCTTCCTGGCCGGAGGCGACGAGCGACATGATTTGATCGTGGATCGATTGCCGGTACACCGAGTCGTCCTCGTTCAAAATCACCAGATCCACCGCCAGGCCTTTGAGCCGCCAATAAGCGTGGGCGGTGAGCAACTCGCGAACGAAATCAATCCGCCCGGGACTCGTGGAACGGACCAGCACGCTGGGCAAGTCGCCGGAGACGCCGAAGCTCCACAGGTTTCGCTGGCCGCGCCGGTTTTGCAAGAGAGTCGCGGGGTCCGCGCGGCGCGGGGTCTGGTTGTAAAGCAGCGCGCTCGCGAGGCGGCCGAACATTTGCGCCTGCGGCTCGGTGGCGTTCAGATGGCGCAACGTAACCTGGCCGTGCGTCCAGGACAGCTCGAAGACCCGCTCGGAAAAGGATTTGTCCTGGTATTTTTCCACGAGGGTGATCAATGCCTCGCGAGTGGCCGCGCCCCCCGTGATCAGAGTGGCGTGAGCGGTTTGCTTTCGCTCCAATTTTACCGTCCGGCGGATGGCGATGGCCGGATCAAGGACGGGTCCCTCCGTGTTGGGGAGCGCCGGGGCTTCCAACGCGGCCGGGGACGTCGCGGTGCGTCCGCGTCCAAGGAACTTGGCGCGGTCGGTCTCGAAGGACATCTCTCCCTCCTCGGTCCCGTCCAGCAGCATGAGTTGAAACATCCAGGGCGGCTGCTCGCCGCGGGCGCGCGGGCGCCGGGAGCAAATGACGGCGTTTTTGGGGCGGAGGATTTGGGTCTGGATGAAGAGCTTGCTGAAGGCGGGGTGCGCCTGGTCGGCCGCCAGGGAGTTTAGAACCACTTCAGCGAAGCTAGTGATCTCGATGACACGGGTCTC
>CAZMLP010000832.1:0-4988 GCA_964566745.1 uncultured Verrucomicrobiota bacterium
ATCCCCCGGGATTTGGCATGATCGGAATCGGTCCCGATCAGACCCTGCGGCTTAACGTCTCCCACGTCGGCTTGCCAGGCGACCGCGCTACCCCACCCGATCCTTGCCGAGTCGAGGTCTCCTTTTTTGATAATGCGGGGAACCTCCTGGTGCCCGCCGTGCAAAAGATCCTGGCCTCTGGTGTCTCCGCCCATTTTGACCTGGATGGCAATAACGTGGTCACACGGGACCTCCTGCACCGGGGAGTCCGCCCAGTGGTTCATATCATCGCTGCTGCCACCGCCGCCGCGAACGTCGCCTTGCCTCCGGGGCCGTGCGTGACCAGCGTGGAATTGATCGACAAACAGTCCGGGCGCACCTTGATCAGCGCCAGCCCCGAGAAGCCGGGCGAGATCAATGGATTCAATCCGCAGCCCGATCCTCCGGGATTTGTCGGTTTGGTGGGCTTTGGCCCGGGCCAGACCGCGCGATTGAACGCGGTGAACGTTGAGCAGCCGGGACGGCCCCTGTTTCCTCCGGGACCTTGCAAAGTGACCCTCGTTTTTTTCGGGGAGGACGGCAAATTGCTGGCCCACAACGTGGCAACCATCAAGCCAGGCGAGGCCACCTCGCTGGACATCAGCTTTCCCACGCCCACGGACACGACGGCGGCGGCTGGTGATGGCTCGGTTCGGCCCACCCGGGTTGCGGTGCGGGGCGTAATGCTGGTGGACACGCCCAACAGCCGGCTTACGCCGCCAGATCCCTGCCGCATGACGCTGGAGGTCTTTGACGCAAGCGGCAATACCGCGACTTTCCTGTCGCCCTGAGCGCGCAAAAATTTGTGGCCGCCTCGTCACCGAGTGGTGACGCGGTGGCCGCATGACGCCGTCCCGTGCCGCCGGGACGGCGTTTATTTTTTGGAACCGGTGTCGTCCTATTTCAAATGCCAGCGGAGTGTGTAACGCCATCCATCCTCGGGCTTGTAATTTTGCGAGCCGCGTTCACTGACGATAAACTCGCCATCGCTCTGGTTATCCACACTGTCGGTGCAAGCGTCCTCATCCACGTCGTCGAGCTTCATGGTGAACTTGCAAGTCTGGCCAACGGCGGAGGCCGGAATTTCCAACGCCACGGGAATGGTCACCTGCTTTTTATCGTAGCCCCGATCCACCCGGTAGTAGCGCTGGCTGGCACCGCCGGTCTTGGCCTCGAAGCAAATGAACCAAGTGGCGGTCTGCGGCACGTCGGCCATCTCTATCGCGTCAATCACGAGCGTTCGTCCGTTGCTCGCGGCAGCCACCCGCTTGTAGAAAGTCAGCACCGGCTTTTGGTTGTCGCGCTGCTTGTCGAAGTTTTGGGCAATGGTCCAAGTGTCGCCGTCGAGCACATAGGGATCGTTAAATTCGTCCTCCAAATCCCGCAGATCATTGGCTGACTGGCCGGCGCGAATGCGGAAGAACTTGGCCACTTTGAGCGCTCCCAGTTGGTCCAGCTTGATTTCGCCGGCGCCGTGGAATGCAACCTGGCCATCGGTGCCGACGATCTCAAAGACGAACTTGCTTTGCGTGATCTCGACCGTCTGAGTGAACGTCTGGCCTTGATCGTTCGTGCGCCGCGCGGACCATTTGCCAGCGAGGGATGCGAGATCGTCGGCGGCTATCGCGCTGGCGCCGCAGAGAACGGCGACGAGCGTCAGAACACAAGCCAGGATTTTCATAGTCGGGCGGGGGTAATTTTGATTGGTTGAAAACGAGCGGGCTATTTTTCACCCAACATTTTGGCGAGCGTCGGCTCCATTGCCTCGGCCCAAATCTGGTAACCGCGCTCCGTGGGATGCAGGAAATCACTCATGATTTCGCGCGAAATGGATCCGTCGGGCGCAAGGAATTTGTGCCACAAATCGAGGTAGGTAACACCGTTTCGGCCGTCGAATTTGGCGAGCAGCTTGTTCACCTCGGCGACCTTCGCACGACCGGCGTCGGGTTTGGCCGAGCGGGGCAGAATGCCGAGCAGCAGAATTTTCACGCCGCGCTGGCGCGAGCGCAGTTCGTCACAAATGGCGCGGACGCCGGTGGCGATTTCCTCCGCGGTGTTTTTGCCGGAGTTGTTGGTGCCGATGAGGACAACGGCCACCTTGGCCTTCGCGCCGTCCAGCTCGCCATGTTGCAGCCGCCATAGGGTGTTCTCCACGAAGTCATAGCCGAAGCCGAGGTTCGCGGCCTGGCGATGGCCGTAGAATTTTTCCCAAACGGCCCGGCCGGGCTGGGTCCGGTCATGCGGCTCGCCACCGAACATTTGGGTGATCGAGTCCCCGACGAAAATCAACCGGGGCTTCCGTGTTTTCACTTGGGCGCGCACCGCGTTGTGGCGCGTCGCCCAGTCATAGATGGGAAAGTCGCGATCCTGCGTAACCGGCACGAGCGTGTTGGGCGGCGGCGTGCCGGGTCGGGTGGCCGCAATCGTGGACGCGACGGTCACGCTGGAGCGCTTGCGGTCCTGGCTGAAGGCGCGGGCCTTGACCGTGCCGCCAAAGGGCAACGCGATCGGCGCCAGGTACGGGCCGGAATTCTTGTTTGGCTCCGTGCCATCCAACGTGTAGCGGATCACGGTGTCCGCCGCCGGGTTTTTGAGGATCACCACTCCTTTATCCTTGCCGCGCGAACTCGAGTGGATGACCGGCGCAGGAAGCGGTGTTTCGGTCTGCGCAGAGGCCAAGGGAAAGGAGACAATGAAAGTCACCCCCAGCAGGCCCTGCGCAAGGTGGCGGCGGAAAAACGACCGTAAGTTCGACAAATGGTGCATGGGGCAAGTGAATCGTGTTCGGCGCTCAATGTCCACCCGTGACCGTGTAGCCGGCGCGGCGCAAATCCTCCGCCAAATCGCGCTCCATCTCCACGGCAGCCTCGAAGGGCATTGGGTTCAGGTGCGCGTACAACTCGGGCAGCAACCGCACTCCGTGCAGTTCAACCACGCGCGCGGCTTTGATGCCCGCCTTGTGGTTGGCGAAGCGCTCCGCGGGATCGAGTCCAGTCATGCCGACATAGATGCAAGGCAGCGCCGGGTTTCTGTCCGGGTTCTCCGCGCGAACCTGGCCCATTCGGCCAGCGGCAGGGTCAAGCAGCACCACGTAAACGCTGTGGTGCTGGCCCGGCTCAAGCTTGGAACGAAGCTGGCGAAACGTGCGTCGCTTCATTTGCGTTTGCCTGGTTTCATCGCCTCGGCAGCCTCCGCGTCGGTCGCTGGAACCGGCCAGACCATGTCGCGGCCATCAACGACGAACGTATATTCTTCGCGAGAGCTTGCACGAGTGGCGTCGCCACCGTCATCTCGCCCATCACGACCCACCGAGTAGAGGTTGAATCCCTGTCCCTCACGATGATAGCGCAACGACCTTCCGTCCATCGGATCAATCGGTAATTGGAGCAAGAGACCGGGCACAAGATCGTCCAATCTCGGCGGCCATTGTTTGGACCGAAGCTGGTATCGTTTCAGTGCGATGGCCGTCACCGCCAGTCGCTCCAAGGTTTGCGCCTCGCAAGCAGCGCGAATCGTGTTTGCTGTAACACTCGGCCCATCCCCCGAAAAAATGAACCTGAAGCGATTGTAACTTTCTCTCCAAGATAGCTTTTTTGGCGAGAAGGCATTGTCGAGAGCGCGGGAAAAATCCGATTGTGTTCCGCCATCCAACGCCGCAGGAGGAGTCACCCAGTGGCCAGACCGAACTCTTCGCGCATGCTCAATGATTCCCTGCCACTCATTTAAAGAGCGCAATTCATCTTGGTCCGCCCAGGCAACGCGCCAGAGGGGAACATTGATCCGCAAAAACAATGTCCCGTTGATTCTCCCGGTGCCAAAAAGATCCTCCAAGCTCTCACGAACATCGTTTTGACGGGCCATAATCAGATCCTCATTTTTGCTCGAACTCTTGACCTGAGTATAAAGATCAAGCGTCATCGCACGCTCCATTTCAAGAGTCGCAAAAATGTCGCCGATGAAGTCGCAATCCGCCCAAGCCGATTGCAAATCGGCCAGTTGATCGTCATTCCAGCCTGGCGACTGGAGCGCCTGCCAGGTGGTTGCAAACGATAAAACCGCACAGGTCTGGCGAAGCATTTGTGAGATCAGGAGCAACTCCGCCTTGTCTTTGACGACCAAGGCAATCATGGCGTGGAGGTGCTTGCGGGCCGCCTCATCGTTGCCCCGACTCAACTCCAGCAAGGTGGCCACTCGAAGCAACTGAACAGCCTTTTTATAGAGAACGACCGGCGGTGTTTCATAATCCGCAAAGCCTTTCCGGTAATTGAACCCACTATCGTAGGCGGTCCTTCGCGATGCCTCTTGCAGTCGCGGAAGCACGTCTCCACCGCCAGCAAGCGCAGCCGCGATTTCTGTCCAATTATTGGTCGTCTTTTCGTCATCGCCCCAACTTGCCAGTCGCCATGAAACAACTGCTTTTCCCGGCATGGCAAAACGGAGAATGGGGGGAAATCGTTGCGAAGATTTTAAGACGCCGTCCACCTGATTAGAAATCGCGCTCAACACCGTAAATATATTCTCTTCTGGAGCCGGATGCCTCGGCTCGAGCTTGGCTACGGAAAAGACTTCTCCATGGGCGGAAAGTTCTTTAACCCGCCTTTCGAGCGCGTTGCTTCCTCGAAAATGCTCCCACGCCACCAGCAGAAGCGGCAGTAATCCCATCGCCAACGCCAGCCATCCGAGTCGTTTGAGCCATCGCTTCACGGCCAGTTATTTAGCCAAAAGGAACCTGATTGTCGCCGACAAAGGCAACGATGCGCCTGACAGCGCACATGGATTGTTCGGCTGTGGCGGGTCGCCGACCCGTTGAATACCCGATCGAACCCGCTCGAATTTATTTGGTGAATGCCTGCAACATGCAGCTTGCCTTGCCACAAAACCGGTGTGACGTTTTGATTCAATCGTGCCGATGACAACGGTGAACGCATGAAAAATGGTTTGATTTTCGGGCCGTCTGGCTCGCCAGAAAA
>CAZMLP010000833.1:0-3781 GCA_964566745.1 uncultured Verrucomicrobiota bacterium
CGCCGGGGGCGCCGTGCTTGCCTCCCGCCACCTTGAATCCCCAGCCACGCTCCCAGCCCAGCCACGTTTTGGGCGTCGCCAGGAACATGTGAACCCCGAACTCCCGCTCATTCGAGAAGAGCACATCGTCATAACCATCGCCATTGACGTCGGCGAACCGCAGCCCGTTGTCCCGTCCCCGTCCGTCCACAAGCGACGCGCCCAGGGGCAGCGCGAACGCCAGCTTCCTCCACGACTTGCCCTCGTCCGACCAGGCAAAAACCGCGTTCTGTTTGTCGTTCGAAACGATCAGCTCATCATGCCCGGACTTCTCCACATCGCGAAAACGGACGCCCAAGTCGCGCCCATTGTCACTTGTGGCGACCGGCTGGCCATCCAGCATGAGACCCGCCTGCAGCTCCGGGGCCGCCCCCCAGACGCCATCCTGAAACCGCCAAACGCCACTCTGGGCTTGGTTGCGGGTGTAAAGCACCGTGTTCCCCGAAGTTTCGGGCACCCCGAACCGGACGCCGGCGTCTCCGGCGATTCCAGTAATTCCCACCGGAAAAGGACTTTCCTCCCAGCGCTTCTCGGCGGGTTTCCAAAGGCGCGTTTTGCGCATCTGATCGTTGCCTATCACCACGTCAAGATAACCGTCGTTGTTCAAGTCAAGCAGGCGGACCCCGTTATCCGCGCCGCTCGCCACGCGCAGACTCTGGCCGGCCAGAAGGTTTTGGTTCAACCGTTCCTGCGCTTCGCGGAAATTCAGGAACTTTACCTTCTTCCCGTGTTTCCTCACCGCATAGTCAATGAACTCAACCATCTGGCGCGGCTCGATCCAGCCATGCGGATGAAAAATGAAGGTGAACGTCCCCTGCTTGAGCACGGTCGCGTCCAAGGCCGCCTCCCAATCCGCGACGGTGGCTGGCTCGTTGGGGCCATGAACGTTCTGCGCCTCCCAGTCGCTCGGAACCATCGCGGGAAACTCCCAGCACAGCCGGCCAATCACATAAGGATAAGGATAGTTCTCCACGGTCGTGCCAAACCACTTCAGGCTTAGCTTGGTGATTGAGTTGGTTTCGGTCGGAAAATATTTGCGGAAGCGCTCCTTGCCATTGGTGTCCAGCACCAGCTCTCGGGGCAATGATTTGTCGGCGGAGGTGATCAAAGTCATGACCGAGGAGTCCGCCGTCAGAAACTGGCCTGACGGGCTGGTTTGATTGAACATCTCCGCGTAGAAACGCGGGCTCGGGCTGTTCATCGAGTCGCAGCACGGCATGCGAAACGCCACGGCCTGGCTGCCGGGAACGCGGTTCAACAACTCGACGCAATCGTGATAATTCGTCGCGGCAGCGGAGAAGCTGCCGTTGGCCAGCAACGGGCATGGATGCGTGAGCGTGTGGACCTCGAACGACAAACCTTCCTTGAGCCACGTCTGCAATTGAGGATTCTGAACATCGAGCCGGTTGCAGAAAATGCTGACCGGCGCGCGACCGTCGATCTGTTTAAGACGGTCAAGCAAGGGACGCAGCACGTTCTCGTACTTCGGAGTCTCGCGCATGTCGTCAATGGCGAGAATCACCACCGCCTCGACCCCCGGCTCGCCGACCCACTGCGGTGTGGTCAATTTTGGGAAACCGGCGCCGACATAAAACGGGTCGTCGCTGTCGAGATAGGCAAGGCGGTTGGCGTCCGCTGTGGAGCGAAGGGGAAGCAGCGCCAGGCTGGCGGCGAAAAAGAGGAGAGCCTGCCGTAAACTTGCGAGGGGCGGGATCATGGGCGCCATGATACGGGGCCTTGATCGAGCCGCAAGGGGAATGCGGCGAAGAGAATGTCTGTGACAAAAAAAGCGGGTGCGCCCGTCATCCGAGCACACCCGCCTCCCAGTTACCCTCGCCTTGCGACTAAAGCTACTTCTTCAACCGGTAGAACTTGGCACCCGCCGCCACATCCACCGTCACGCTGTTGTTGCTCACGCCCGTGACCGCCGTCCAAGTCGGCGATATCAAACTGGTCGTGCTCTCCAGCGTGAACCCGGTTACCGTGGCATCCCACGAGATCGTGAGCTTGGCTTCGCTGACGGAGATCTTCAGTTTGGGCTGCGTCGTGACCGGTGTGCCGCCACCGGTCGGAATCGCCATTGGGATCCCCGAGGCTTGCGGCCCGCCGAGGGCGGCCGCGTCATCGTCCGACAGCTTGCCGCTGCGAATCTGCACGCTGTTCACGTAAAGGGTGGTCACCTCGTTGTCGTGCCCGCCGTCCGAGAACAGGTGCGCCACGTCGCTCAGCGAGAACCGCTTGTCCAGGCCCCGGTCCGACGCGTTGATCTGGTCGCCCGCCTTCACCCCGTCCACAAACTTGCTGATCACCGGCACCGCCGCCGACATGTCCACCGCCACCACGATCCGGTGCCACTGCCCCGCCGTGATGTTGCCCGGGTAATCCCCGCTGATCCCGATGCCCCCCACCCCCGGCGACTCCTCGTGGATCGAGATGTCCGCGTCCGACCCCGGGTCGTTCTGGATCTCGATCACTGCCGTGTACGTGCTCCCCCCCTCCGTCAGCTTCGGGATCAGGATGTCCGTCACCAGCGTCCACTGGTTCACCAGGGTCCCGCCCCCGTTCGGCGCGATCCCGTGGTGCATCGTGTAGCCCGGCACGTAGTTGTCCGGCGGAGTCTCGCTCCGCGTGTACTTCAGCACTTTCGCCGCCTGGCCCCCGATGTCCGCGATCCCGAACGATGTCGTCGTCCCAAAGCTCGTCTGCGCCTCCTGATACCCGCCAGGACCATCCCCATACTCAAGGTCCTGACCCAGGGTGGCCTTCAAGTTGCCCCCGTCAAAATCCCATTGGCCGGTGACTTTGGTGGCTTGAGCGCCAGCCAGGTTGAAAACGTTCTCCTCAATGCCCACGTGCCGGGCTCCCTTGGAATAAACCCAGCCGATTTCCTCGGCGGTCAATGCGCGCCGCCAAATGCCGATATCATCAAACGGCGAATTGATGCCGGCGCCGTTCACGTTATAAACGCCAGTGCCATCCTGCCCCACATTGAGCGCGAGGCCGGGGATGGTGCCCACGTCGTTGGCGCTGGCGGCCAGCGAGACGGTTCCAATCATCGCGCCGTCCAGCCAGGTGGAGGCGTTGCCGGAACGTTGGAAAGTGACGGCAATATGATGCCACGCGCCGTCGTTCAAAGTGGCGGGGGCGCTGAAATTTTTGGGAGCGCCGGGAGCGCCGGCGATGGACCAGTGCAAGCTTCCATCGGCACCCATGGAGATTGCCCAGCCCTGGTTGGTGCTGGAACTGAAATCGCGGTTGGCGAGGAGCGGAAATTCACCGGTCGTGTTCGTGGAGGGTTGAACCCAGAACGCGACACTAAAATCTGTGGTGGAGCCGAACTCGAAATCGGACGGCGCGAAAAGCGTCACGTAGTTAAACCCGCTGCCGTCACTCGCCGTCGAAACCACCACCGAGGAACCGCCAATCTTGCCACTCACCGTCCGGCCCGTGACCCCGACTTTATCGCCGTCATTGCCGCGGCCGGTGGCGTCCTGGACATTGTCGTCGAAATTATACCGCGCCACCAAATCCGTTTCGATGGACGGGAAATCGGAAGTGACCACGTACACTTGCGCCCCCGCGCTGGTGACGCTCCCCGAGGCATCGGTGACCATCACCTGATAGACGCCCTCGTTCGGCTTTTTTAGGTTCGTCAGGGTGTAAGTCGGGCCGGTGGCGGAGGCGATGGCGTTCGAGTTAAACAGCCATGTGTAGGCCAACGGCGCGGCGCCAGTCGCCTCCA
>CAZMLP010000834.1:0-3328 GCA_964566745.1 uncultured Verrucomicrobiota bacterium
GCAAAATTTTCCTCCTCCGCGTCTCCGCGTCTCCGCGGTTAAAAAATCCTTCGGCCTATCCCAAAGATTTTCCGGGGTTCAAAATCCCGTTGGGATCAAGCGCCCGCTTGACGCGTTGATGCAGAGCTTGCGCCTCGGGCGACGCCGCTTGCGGCCACCAGCGCTTCTTGGCCAGACCGACTCCGTGCTCGCCGGTGATCACACCACCCAGCGCCAGCACCTCGCGGAAGAGATCATCCAGTGCCGCCTCGCTGCGCTCCATCGCGCCCGACTGCTTCTCATCCACCATCACGTTGACATGGATGTTCCCGTCCCCCGCGTGACCGAAACACGCCACCGGCATGCCGTGCTTCTTTTGCAAACGCGCCGCGAAGGCGAACAATTCCTCGAGCGCGCCGCGGGGCACCACAATGTCCTCGTTGAGCTTCGTCAGGCCCGTGTCGCGCAACGCGTAGGAAAACTCGCGGCGCAGTTTCCAGAATTGCTCGCAGCCTTCCGCCCCCAGGCCGCGTTGCACGAACAGCGGGCTGCACTCGCGCGCGATCTTTTCCAACTGCCGAATCTCGCCGCGCACCGACGCGGGCTGCCCGTCCAGCTCGACGATCAAATGCGCGCGGCAGCCGGTCAGCAACTCGCTGCCGGTGCGTTTGCGCGCGGCGGCCAGCGTGAAGGCGTCCGCCACCTCCAACGCGCTCGGCAGGACGCCCGCGGCAAAAATCGCGCGGATGGCGCGGGCCGCGTCGCGCATGGAGCGAAAGCCAATTCCCAGGCAGGCGCGGTACGGCGGCAGCGGCAGCAGCTTGAGGGTCAACTCCGTCACCACTCCCAGCATCCCTTCAGAGCCAACGAACAGCCGTGAAAGGTCAAAGCCGGTCTTGTTCTTGTGCGTGCGGCTGCCGAGCCGGTTCACCGCCCCGTCCGCCAGCACCACCTCGAGGCCCAGCACGTAATCGCGCGTCACCCCGTATTTCAGGCAGCGCGGGCCGCCGGCATTGGTCGCCACGTTGCCGCCGAGGCTCGAGTCCGCGCGGCTCGCCGGATCGGGCGGGTAATACAGTCCCAGCTTCTCCGCCTCCGCCTGAAAATGCCCGGTCAGCACTCCCGGCTCCACCACGCCGACAAAATCGCGCGGGTTAATTTCTTTGATCCGGTTCAGCTGGATCAACGAGAGCGCGATGCCGCCATGCACCGGCACGCAGCCGCCCACGTACCCGTATCCGGCGCCCCGTGGCGTGACGGGTATGCGGTGCCGGTTGGCGAATTTGAGGATTTTCGAGACCGACGCCGTGGATCGGGGATAGGCGACCGCGTCCGGCAGGTTGCGCGCAAACCACTTGTCTCCGGCATTTTGCTCACGCAGGGCCGTCTCCAATGTCAACTCATCCGGCCCAAGTTCGCGTTTAAGTTGTGCCAGCAGCCGGGGCAATTTGGAATTCATCGGGGAAAAACTGGCGGGCAAAACCGGCTCACTCCGCGGGTGGAGGAACGGGCGCCTGCCCTTCGTCGGCGTCGAGCAATGCGCGGGCCTCGGCGGCCTGGTCCTCCGGCACTTGCACGAGAATGCCGCCTGTCGCCATCGAATATCCGTCCATGACGATCGACGCGACCTCGTGAGTCACTTGCGCGAGAAAGCCCGCCGCTTCCAGGCGCGACCGGACGAGTTGGGCGTCAGCGGACTGAAAGGCGCGATAAATGGTGACCAGGTTCATGGGAATGGAATTAAGCGGCGGCGGACGGCGGCGCCTTCACATCCGCAAAAATGATAACCCCTGCGCCCGTTTGCAACAAGCTCTGGACCTGCACCTCGATTTGCTGGCCAATAAACCCCTGCGCGTGATTCACCACCACCATGGTGCCGTCCGGCGTGTAAGCCACCCCCTGCCCCTTGTCCCGGCCCTCGCGAACGATTCGCAGGCTCAGAATCTCGCCCGGCAACATCACCGGTTTCAGGGACGAGGCGACCTCGTTTATGTTCACGTACCGCACGGATTGCAGCTCCGCGATTTTCCCCAGATTAAAATCCGTCGTGAAAAGTCGCGCCCCGAGCGTGCGCGCCAGCCGCACCAGCTTGGCATCCACCTCCGGCTCTTCCGGAAAGTCGCCATCATGAATTTTCACCTCCACATGCGGATTGCGCTGCAAGCGGCTCAGCATTTCCAGGCCGCGCCGCCCCCGCCCGCGCTTGATCGGGTCCATCGAGTCGGCGATCTGTTGCAACTCGCGCAGGACGAAACGCGGCACCACCACCACGCCATCCAGGAAGCGCGCCTCGATCAAGCCGGCGATGCGACCGTCAATAATCGCGCTGGTGTCGAGCAACAGCAGCTGGTCCGGCTGGTTCTGCGAGGTGAAGCGAACGTAAGGAATGATTAACGAGAAGTCCTCTTTGTTGCCCCGCATGGCAAGCACCATGCCGACATAACCAAAACCAATGAACAGGCAAAGGCGGATCAACCAGCGCAACCGGTCATCCGCGTAGTCAAAAAGACCCGACTTGTCGATCAGCCAGGCGACCACCGTGCCAAGGAACAAGCCGAACGTCGCGGCGGAAAAGGCGCGCAACGAAAAGCCCTTCAGCATCTCGTCTATGGCGATCAACAACCCGCCGAAACCGAAACCGATGATCACTCCCAGCCCGCCGTGGTTAATCAACTCCGGCCTCACCTGGCTGACGGCAAAGCCACCCCCCATGCACAGCGTGAGGAAAAGAACGCGAATGACCCAAAGTGACATAGAATCAGTGGCCTCCCGGCTTGCCGGACGGCGCGGAGGGGCGGCTCGTCCGCTCGGGCTTTGGCTTCCAGAGCATCCACCAGATGCCGTGCGCGTTCAGGTTGCTGCTGGTCACAGTCAAGTTGCTGGACAATGTGTTCAGATTACCTAGCACCATGGCGAACTCCCGCTCGGTTCGCTCGTTTTTAAGCAAGCTTCCGGCCAATCCTTTGCCGGCCTGCAAATCGGTGAGCAAACTGTTCAACAAGGTGGTGGCGGATTCAATGTTTTTCACCGCGGCGGACACCTCGTCCTTGTTGGTCGCCACCAGGTTCTGCAAACTGGCCGCCGCCTGGCTTAGCTGGTCGGAAAAAGCCACCAGGTTCGTCACGGCAAGGTTGACCGACGGGGTGTTCGACTCAATCAACGAGTCAATGCGGTCCACGGTGGCCACCGCCCGCTCGGAGACCTTGCGCAACTGGCCGACCGTGACGGCCAGGTTGGTGAGCGTCTCCTCGTTCAGGACCAACCGGTCCACGCGCACAATGGCGGTGTTGAGCCGCTGGGCGGTCTCGTCAATCCGGCGGATAAAACCCGTGGCCGCCAGCGCCGCCTC
>CAZMLP010000835.1:0-2244 GCA_964566745.1 uncultured Verrucomicrobiota bacterium
GACCATGACGATGGCCATGTGGGTAAACGTCATCTCGCCCGCCGCGTGGACCACTTTCGCGAAGAACTGGGGTGACGCCTCCTCGGGACAGTTTCATTTCGGCCTCTTTTCCGACGCGCTGCACGAGGACATCTACATCAAGCAGGGCGATGGCAAAACGCCAACGGTCATCGATACCGACCCTTTCCCGACAAATTCCTGGCAGCATGTGGCTTTTGTGTGCGACGGCGCGATGGTGCGGATGTACCGCAACGGCGCGCAGGTCGGAACGCCAGTTGCCTACAGCGGAACGCTTGCGCTGCCGCCGATGCAGTGCATCGGTTTTGGCGCAAAACTGGCCGACAGTTGCGAGACACCGGGATCGTCCGCCACAGGCTATGTCGCCGGCGCGCTGGATGACGTGGGCCTTTGTGCGCGCGGCCTCTCGCCGCAGGAAATTTTCGGTCTCTATGCCGCCGGACAGGCGGGCAAAGCCACCCTTGAGGCAGGGCCTTTTGTCCCCGCAGCCCCGGTTATCGTGCAGCAACCGGCGGGCGCCACTGTTTTTGAGCAGAAGCGCGTCGACCTTTCCGTGAGTGTCGCCGGTGCTTTGCCGATCACTTATCAATGGTACAAGAACGGGCAGGCGCTTGCCGGCGCGACCTCCGCCTCGTTGACCTTCGCGCAAGCCGGCGCAACCAACAGCGGCGCATACAAAGTCGTGGCCAGCAATTCGTTGGGAACAGCAACCAGCAGCGAGGTGACGGTGACGGTGAATCAGCGGCCATTCGCCACGCTGGTGAGCCTTTGGAGCTTCGAAAACAATCTGAACGACAGCTCCACCAACGGCAACAACGGGACAGCGGCGGGCACGGTGACTTATGTGCCGGGCAAAGCGGGCACGGCCGTCAAGCTGGCTCCGGCCAATCCGGTGATTAATTCCTCCGCCAATAATTTGCCGCTGCACGGCACGGATTCGTGGTCCATCAACCTTTGGGTGAACCTGCCGCAGAAGCCGGTGGACCTTTCTTATATCGCGGGCTTCGGCCCGGTGTTGGACACCGGAGGCGGCACCGCGCGCGCATTTTTGAATTTCCAAGGGGGAATTTACGAATGGGGCAACAGCAGCGACCTTGCGTCCGGCGTTCCTTATCCGCTCAACACCTGGGCCATGATCACCTTGACCCACGACGGCACGGACGGAACTCGCGCCATTTATTTGAACAATCGCTGGATCGCCGGCAAGGTCGCCGGGTTGCTTGATGTGCCGGACGGCAACAACGCCATCAGCCTGGCTCCGACGAGCAATTGGAATATCGACATCGGCGGCAGTTTCGATGAGTTCTCGATTTGGAACGGCGTGCTACCCCCCGCGCAAATCAGCCAGTTGTTCAGCGCGGGAACGCCGCCTGCCGTCTCGCTTTCCGTGACCCTTGCCGGTCAGAACGTCCGAATCTCCTGGCCGACGGAGGTGACTGGTTACACCTTGGAAAGCTCGCCAGTGGTAACGGGCGGAACGTGGACGATGGTTACCGGAGTGGCTAACAACGCCGTCCAAATTCCCATTGGAGCCGACACGAAATTCTTTCGGTTGAAGCAGTAACTGCGGGTCCGGGTTCATTGGGCATCAGGCCCGGCCATTGCGAACTGGCCGGGCCTCTTCATTTCAAAACACCTTGATTGAATCACCCGGATAGCCAATCGGGTGGAATCCCCACTGACCACCGGAATGACAATCAACTGCTTTCCCTGATCTCAAAATGCGTTCCTTGATTTGCAACAGATCACGGGTTTGGAGATCATGGTGTGTGCGCAGGCCCAAAGCGGAACAACAACCTTGAATTGGGTTGAATTCGCTCAAAAATGGCCATGCCGTCACCGGCAGCCACAGAGGGCACAAAGCGCACCGAGGGGACGTTGATGACCGAGCGTCCGCTGGCGTGGCGCGGACGGCCATGCGGCAAGGCTTGAATCGCTTTGAATTGGGCTGAAAACATCTCTTTCGTTGGCCGTCCATCGATTTCCATGATCTCAAAATGCGCCCCTTGATTTGCAATAGATTGCGGGTTTGGAGATCATGGCTCGTGCGCAGGCCCAAAGCGGAACGACATCCTTGAATTGGGTTGAATCGCTCGAAAATGGCCACGCCATCACCGGCAGCCACAGAGGGCACGAAGCGCAGCGATGGGACGTTGATGACCAAGTTTCCGCTGGCGTGGCACCGACAGCCATGCGGCAAGGCTGCCCATGATCTGAAAATGAGAG
>CAZMLP010000836.1:0-4740 GCA_964566745.1 uncultured Verrucomicrobiota bacterium
CCGTGTTCGCCGGCATGATCGGCGTGACCATCTTCGGCTTGTTCCTGACGCCGGTGTTTTACGTGGTGCTGATGAAGCTGGGCTGGAAGCACAAGTCCGCCCATGAGCCGCGCAAGTCCGGCCCCACGCTCGGCTCGTCCAGTGCCGCCGCCGGGACGGCCGCCATCCTCTTGCTGGCCGCCGGGGTGAGCGCGCACGCTGCGATTGGCCCCAATTACGTCCGCCCGACGAATGACGTGCCCGCCGGATACAAAGGTGTCTCGCTCGGGGATTGGAAGGAAGGTCGTCCCTTGGACCACGTTCCCAAAGGGTCTTGGTGGGAAATCTTTGGGGATGAGAATCTCAACGCCCTGGAGGCGCGGGCGACGGGTGCGAATCAAGACTTGCGGGCGGCTGTGGCCCGGGTGGATCAAGCGCGCTCCACGGCGCGGGTCTCTCGCGCGGATTTGTTTCCGAATTTGAGCTTCGATCCTTCCTGGGTTCGCCAAAAATACTCGGCCACACAAGTGCCAAACTTCGGCAACGTCACGGCCAACACCTTCACGCTGCCGCTCGATTTGAGTTATGAGATCGATCTGTGGGGCAAAGTCCGGCGGGGCTTTGAGGCGGCGCGCGCGGACGCCGCCGCAAGCCTCGCCGCGTTGCAAAGCGTCCTCCTGACGCTGCAGGCTGATGTTGCCATCACTTATTTTCAACTGCGCGCCCTGGACGCCGAAATCGGCACGGTGAACAGCACGGTCGGGTTGCGTCGCGAGCAACTGCAATTGGTGCGCAGCAGATTCGAGGGGGGCATCGGCAATGAGTTGGACATTGCCCGCGCCGAGACCGAGCTGGCCGGCGCCGAGGCGGACGCCGCCGGATTGGCCAAACGGCGCGGGGAATTGGAAAACTCGCTCGCCATTTTATTGGGCTCCAATCCGTCCAGCTTCCAATTCGCGGCCGCGTCCGAATGGAAACCGGTCGCTCCCTCGATTCCCGCCGGGCTGCCCGCTGATTTGTTGGAGCGCCGCCCGGATGTGGCCGAGGCGGAGCGCCATCTCGCCGCCGCGAATGCCCGGATTGGTGTTGCCAAGGCGGCGTTTTTCCCGGTGTTTCGTCTCACCGGTTCCGGCGGCTACGTGAGTGGCTCGCTGGACGACCTCTTCAAGTGGGACAGTCATGTTTGGACCCTTGGCCCGAGTGTTTCCCTGCCCCTTTTTGCGGGTGGTCGCAACCGCGCCAATTTCCAGCGTTCCAAGTCGATCTACGCGGAAAATGTCGCGAAATACCGGCAGCAAGTGTTGATCGCGTTCGGCGAGGTCGAGAACAGCCTTTCGGGTATCCATCATCTGGACATTCAGGCGGCGGCGCAGGATCGCGCGGCCAGGAGCGCCCGGCGCGCGGCGGACCTCGCGGGGGACCGTTATCGGGCGGGCATTGTGAGCTATCTGGAAGTGGTGGACGCCAGCCGCGAGGCGTTGCAAACCGACCGCGCCACCGCCCAACTGGCGGGGCAGCGATTGATTGCCACGACTCAATTGATCAAGGCCCTGGGCGGCGGATGGAGCGAGGACCAGTTGCTCGCCAAATCCAAAGCCGGGACCACGCCCAAGTGAGTCGCAACCGCCCCATGTCGTGAAAGGATAGGCTGTGAAGCTCAACCGTGGATTTGTGGAATTTTTGTTGCCCCGCCGTCGTCGCAAGCACTCGCGCCGGCATTCGGGTCATCGTGCCCGGCGCAAGCGCGTTCCTGTCTCTGCCAGCCCGTTTTCGCCCGTCATTCTCGGAAGGCATCATGGCGTGAACCGGAGAGATGCATCAATCGTTGACGAACGGCGTTAGTCGGGCAGACGGAGTCGGAACGCCACTGGGGCAAGGGCGGCTTTTCCAGACTTGCAAGGAATCGTCGCGCGCGATAGCAATGAACTCAAGTATGGGATTCATTACACGCGTGCTTTTGGCGGTCGTCGGCCTTCTCACCCTGGCTTCTTGCGGTTTTGGCAAAAGCAAGGAAATCGCCGCCAAATCAGTCACCACCTTTCATCAAGAGTATAACAATTCCAAATTCGGCGAAATTTATTCCGGCGCCACACCCGCGTTCAAAACGGCCACCAAAGAGGGGGATTTTTTGAAATTTATCGAGGCCGTTCACCGGAAGCTGGGCCCCTTTCAGACCGCGACGCAAAGCGGCTGGCAGGTCAACGCCACCACCAGCGGGAAGTTTGTCGTGCTGAGTTTCAATTCCCAGTTTGAGAATGGCGCGGCGGCGGAGACTTTTACGTTTGTGGTGTCGGGTGAGTCGGCCGCGCTTCAAAAGTACAACATAAATTCCCCGGTGCTAATCATTAATTGACGGGGATGTTTCGCTGCCGGCCGAGTTGATTGGTCGGCACTTTTTCGTGACGATTCGAGCGGGCGTCTCTTTTGCCGTCTGACTAAACCATGCCGCCCAATCCCCCCGGCCATCTTTGCGCTTGCCTCGAGGCGGCAACGTAATAGTTTCGCGACAGAACAATCCCGCGCGCGAAACAACGAATGACATCCGCCGAGCCGCCGTCCTTCAAAATCACGCCGGACGCGTCCGAATTGGGCGCGGTCCAGCGTGACTTGCAGTTCTATCCCAGCCAGGTGACGAACCCGGCGAACCTTTCCCGCGAGCAAGTGGAGGCGTTCAACCGTGATGGGTATCTGAAGGGGCTGCGGATTTTTGACCCGAGGGAAATGGACGCCATCCGCGCCTATTTTGACGGCCTTTTGGCCCGGGTGCTGGCGGCGGGAGGGGACAGTTATTCCATTAGCTCGGCGCACTTGAAGTATGGGCCTGTTTACGACTTGCTGACCCATCCCCGCATTGTGGCACTGGTGAAGGATTTGCTTGGCGAAAATGTGGTGGCGTGGGGCTCGCATTTTTTTTGCAAATTGCCGGGTGACGGCAAGGCCGTGGCCTGGCATCAGGACGCCAGCTACTGGCCGCTCACCCCCTCCAAGGCAGTGACGGTGTGGCTGGCGATTGATGACGCGGACACCGCCAACGGCTGCATGCGGTTCATTCCGGGTTCGCACTGGCACGGGCACTTGACCTACCGCCCGAGCAAGAGCGAGGAGCACAACGCCCTCAACCAAACAGTCGAAAATGCCGAGCGCTTTGGCCGGCCGGTGGATGACGAGTTGCGCGCGGGCGAGGCGTCCATTCATGCCGATTTGCTGTTGCACGGCTCGGAGCCAAACAACTCGACTCGACGCCGCTGCGGTCTCACGTTGCGCTATTGCACGACCGATGTCCGCGCCGGCTTGGGCTGGAATGCCAAGGGTGTCATTGTGAGCGGCGCGGACCCTTCCGGTCATTGGGCAAATCCACAGCGGCCCGCGGGGGATTAGGGCTTTCATCATTCGGGTATTTTCATGCGCGAGCGCATCCTCATCACCGGCACGAGCGGTCGCATCGGCACTCAAATTCTGCCGCTCATGCGGCGGCATTACTCGCTGCGTCTGCTGGACCTTCAACCGCCGCAGCCGGTCGAGGATGACCAATGCGTCCGCACCGACATCCGCAATTTTTACGCGGTGCGCACGGCGTGCGAGGGCGTGAAGGCGGTGGTGCATCTCGCGGCCGTCTCGGACGAGGCGGACTTCCACGAGAAACTTCTGCCCATGAATCTGGAGGGCGTTTACAACGCCTTCGAGGCGGCGCGCCAGGCGGGCGTGAAGAAAGTCATCTTCGCCAGCACTGGCCAGACGGTCTTGAATTATCGCAAGGGGGAGTGGGTCACGCCGGAAATGCCGGCCCGTCCCTCCACGGTGTATGCCTGCACCAAGGTGTTCGGCGAATCGCTGGCGCGCTACTATTCGGACATTCACGGCATGTCAATGATTGCCCTGCGCATCTGCTATTTTCGCGCGTATGACGATCCTTTGCTGCGCGTGCCTGGCCACGACGTGCAACGCGAGTGGGTCAGCCCGCGCGACTTGGTGCAGATTATCGTCAAATCGATCGAGGCCCCCGTCTCCTTCGGCATCTTCTTCGCGGTCTCCAACAACACGGGACGGTTTTGGGACATCAGCAACGCGCAAAAGCTGCTCGGTTACCAACCCGAGGACAACGCGGCCAAAATTCTCCAGCAAGCCGGGGCAGTCACGCCGCCATCGCCGTCTCCGCCGGTCACGTAAGAGGCAAGGACACGGTTGGCAGCCCGTTAAAAAGCTCTGGATACCGCTGCTGAGAGAGATTTTGGCTTTGGGCGCGTGGTTTTGGGTGAAAAGGGCGTCCATGGTTTTTTAACGCGCTGTTGGGCGAATTTGAGGCGGTTGGCGCGTAACCTTTTCGCGCGGCGGTTGTTCTATTGCGGATGACATCGTCACGTCGCACCGCATGATTCTTGACACTCTCATTCCGTGGGCGCACGCGCAGGGGGCCAGCGATCTCCATCTGGAACCGGGCCTGCCCGCCGCGGTCCGCATCCGGGGGAGCCTTCGAACCACAGAGGAACCGGTGGCTGCCGCGACGTTGCACGCGGCGGCGCAAGAACTGGTCGGCGTCGGCCAATGGCCCGCCTTCGCGGCGCGGCGGTCGTTCGATTTGTCACGAAACATCCGGGGGATCCGCTGCCGGATCAATATTTTGCACAGCTCGCGCGGAATTGGTCTCGCGGTCCGGTTGCTCGCCTCGTTCCAAGTCACACTGGAAAAGTTGAACTTGCATCCCGATTTGCGCCGGTTTTTGACGCCTTCGAGCGGCCTGTTGATTGTCACTGGCCCGACCGG